>JABAYZ010000310.1 GCA_018608735.1 Flavobacteriaceae bacterium
TAGACAACTCACAATAGGTCAAGTAAAGGATTCATTTTTATATGTAGCAGGTGGAGTGAACAAAAGGGTTAATGAACAACTTGAATTGAATTTTAATTTTTTGGATGATGTTTGGAAATTAGATTTAAAGACTCATTTTTGGACGTATCTAGGGACATTAAACTCTGTCATTCCTAAGGAAATTTTCTCACTCTCTACAGTAAAAGGTTCCTACAATGGTGGAACTCTTATGATCTTGAATGGGAAGGTGTTTTGGTGTGATATTAATAAGAATGTTCTCAAAGAGTTTACTAATGTTAATCCACTCCTTTTAGACAATATCAAGTTTGTTGATTTCAATCCCACCACTAATCTTTTCATGTTTTCAAAATTGATGCACCACTCTAACGCCTTTCGCTTTATTTTCTTGAGTCCCTCAGAATTATTGGGAAGTACTGTACATGAACATCAATTATATAAGACCGATATACAATACGGGCTTTACTTGGTGTTGGTAATCCTATTATTGGCGATCCCTGTTGCTGTTTATTTAAAAACAAAGACCAAAAGTAGCTATAGCGTTATTCTAACAAATTTAAATAAAATTAAAAAAGAGTTAAGCGTTGAAGATTTTAGTATTTTGGAACAGTTATTAAATGAATATCCAACTGCTGTCGACTTTCCGTCAATTTTAAACTTTTTTGAGCTCAATTTATCCTATGAATCCCGCGTCAAAAAACTAAGACTCTCATTAACACGTATAGATAAAACTCTAATGACTCACACGAAGTCCAAAACCCCAGTTTTAAAGTTTAGGCAAAAAAATAATGATCGCCGTATTAAAGAAATTTATTTAAACTAAGGGTTGTGCTAATTTTAGTTGTTACCTACAAATCTGTAAAAATATCAAGCGTTTAATTTCATTTTCTAGGTCATAGGGTTACTTACTAGTCAAAAACTATATTTCGCCTCTTAAAAGTTTTACTACTTCAGATTTGTGGTTCCAAACATCCACTCTAAAGTGTTTGTTTTTTACAAATAACTTCAAACCTTCAACACATGTAATGAGTCCAATGTTGAATTTCACAAGTCTTATGTGAATCCGCTGCACAACCCTATTTTGGTTTAGATATTTATAAATCGTTTTCACCATGATACTAGTCGTGTTTTTTGAATCCTTTGTGTTGAAATTAAAATAGAGGGCCCTCAAGGTATAAAAAAGACGGTGGTATTTTGAAGACACCTCATTGGTAGACTGTTCTTGCAGTTGTTCTAAGACTAAACTGTCATAACAGGCTTTGAAATTTATGAACTTAAATACATGACCAAAGTCATTGATTTGATGATTTAAAATAAGAATGTTCAGATTTGCTTTTGGAGTTGGAACACAGACGCCATTGATCGTCTTTCGATTTCCTAGAATTTGTTTTACGTTTAATATTTTTGGTACCTCCTTTCGTAATAATTTGGAGTGAATTTCTACCGCTCCTAGGGAGTTGTGATGTATTAGTCTCGGTAAGTGTCGGTGTTTTTTATACTTTCCAAAGAGGGTCTCACCTAATGAGTTGTAGCCCACCTCTTTTAAGACCTGTTCTGCTTTGAGTAAATGATTTGGTTCAACAAGTACATCAATGTCCCCAATTAAGCGTTCGCCATAATCCTTGTAATACCCAGCAGCCAATAACGCACAACCTTTTACAAATACATGATGAATTCCATGGCTATTAAAAAGTTTACTTAGTTCCTGTACTTGATGGAGAAGAGTTTTATTTCTATTCCTGTTGATGGCGGTGAGCTTCTGTAGATAATCCTTTAGATCCTCTGGCATCACATCAAGGAGCCCTTTTTGTTTTAACCGACAATAGGCGCTCGTGAGAACTCCATGATGACTGCTTGTTTTCACAAACCACTCCCAATCCATGTTTTTGTGACTTAATTGCGTTCTTAACTCAGCTTCATTCGCCTCAAAACTTAGGATGCTCGCGATGCGCGCTTTCGTTTTTTTCATCCTTGCGAATTAAAAAGTTTTGAAAATACTTCTAGAGCTTCCGAAGTGTTGGAATAAGTCAATTCATAAAATGATAAACCCGCTATCCACGCCATAAATTTTTTGGCATGAGTTTCTTTGGGCGAAATCCATGAATCGGGCACAAACACCGCCATGGCTTCTGAAAATGGAATTTCTTTAAGTTCAGTTTTTGATCCGGGTTTGTAGTGAATACTGACCATTTTCCGGCAGGGATAACTTTGTTTAGTACTTGGATTCTGAAAGGGGACTATAAATTTCACTGAACCCTTTTCTTGACCTTTAAAAACAAGCGGTAAGTCGTCAAAATTAGGGATCATTTTTGAAAGCGATTCAAAAGCCCCAGATTTGATAGAAATCGCCCCAGGGTATGTATAAACGTGTTTGTTTTTTGATAAAATCGGAGAAAAGTCATCGGCTACTAAATTTAGCCCAGAAGCCATCGCATGGGCAGTAAACGTGCTTTTTCCTTTTCCAGATTTACCAATTACCAAAATGGCCTCTTTATCATTGGTAACGGTAGAAGCATGGATGGTTCCTAGCCAGTCATTTTCTGTTTTTCCATGAATGATACATAGCAATTGCATACAGAAATTCCCCTGTAGAATATGATAATTATTAGCCTCATAGGCATCAACTAAAACTGTATTCTTGTAAAAATATAATGTATTATTAGCATAGAAAATATCGAAAATTGGAGGATTCGTTTTTAACGATTTTTCAGATACTAAATGCGCTATTTGTGGATGTAATATTTCTTTTACTTTTTTGTGGCTATAATTTATTTGTATCTCCGCCGCATTGATAACATAAGTTTCAGTAAATTTTCGTTGAGATGCATCAAAAGCTAGGGGTTCGATTTTGGTTTTCTCCTCCAAAGAATGGTCTTCAAATAGTGAGTCAATCTCATCATAAAAAAGTTCAGACTGGGAATGTGAAACTCCGGTAGTTTCATAAGCAGCACTAATAAAACTAGGTTTTTTAGGATGAGACACAAACAATTTTATAAGATCATTGATATGTTTATCTACAATAACATAGCTGTTAGAGGCGCTAAACCACAACAACTGTTGTTTTCTTATTTGTTTGCTAAGAGGTGGGGCTTTTAACATATCATGTAATTTTATGCAAAGATATATGTTTTTAATTTATTAGTGTCCTAGAACCAAAATCGTTCGATTTTAGTATTGCTTTTAAGAAGTATTATGGATTTTTTACAATTTCAAGTAACTTTTTTATGTGATTTTAAATAAAGTTTTATAAATTGCGATTCGATACAAGTATAAAGTGTTTTAACCAATGACACTTTTTTTTGAGATATTAATTATAAGAAATTAAACCTAGTTTAACTTTATTCTTATACTTAATACTTATGCCTCAAAATGAAAACCCCTGGTTTGTACTTGTTACCAAACCTCGAAACGAAAAAAAAGTAGAATCTCGATTAAACAAAATTGGAATCGAAGCGTTTTGTCCTGTTCGTACGGAACTACGCCAATGGAGTGATCGCAAAAAGAAGGTCAAAACCCCGCTTTTGCCCTCGATGTTACTTGTAAAAATCCCAAATAATCTAAGAGAAATTGTATTTGATGTTCCCTATGTAAGCCGGTATTTATATTGGCAAGGCCAACCCGCAGTAGTTAAGGAACGTGAGGTAGATGTGTTACGAAAAGTAGCCGATCAAGAGTTTTCGTCAGTTTCGCTTCAAAAATTTACCCCTGGCACCAAAATAGATTTAGGACCCTTTGGTATTTCGGATTCCACAGGAACCATAAAATACACTTCAGCTAATCAATGTTGTGTGGTTATAGACTCTTTAGGGTACATGCTTAAATTTCAATTATCATAATTTATAAGCTGTTGACATTAAAAAAGTGTCATTTTATTTTGAATTAATAAATAATCGAGTAAATTTGTTGCTTGATAAAATTAAAACTGAGACCCCATCTCTATTTAGTATCTACTTTGTTACAAATTATATGGGAGTCACAGCGGCGAAGCCGTGCTAATCAATGATATTCAGGTCATTTTTTCTAAATATTAGCGCTTTCATTTAAACGTGTTACAATCACTTATCACATCTCGAACAAGACTTCGCATGTTAGTGAAGTTTTTCATAAATGCTGCTAATAGCGGGTATTTAAATGGCCTTGCCATAGAGTTTGGTGAATCCACAAATGCGATTCGTCGGGAATTAAACAACCTTTCAGATGCGGGATATTTGGTCCAATGGAAAAATAAAAATAAAATTGTGTATGCTGCCAATACAAAACACGCCCTTTTTGAAGTGCTTCAAAAAATTGTTCGTAAACATCTAGGGCTAGAACAAATTGTTGAATCTGTATTATTACAGATGGGCGATGTTCGAAAAATTATTTTGATTGGCGACTATGCTTTTGGTCGCGATACTGGAACCGTTAAAGTCATTCTTATTGCAGATCAGCTAGATACCGCTTACCTAAAAAAACTACAACAAAAATTAAAAACTATCATAGAACGCACAGTCGTATTTTATATTAATATTCCAGTCCCTAACGAAGGAATTGTGTTATATGATAACAATGTTACCCCAAACAATTAGTGCCCTCAATTTAACTCTAAATTCACCTTATGAATCACCCCAAAACTATAGCAGTTATTGGACTGGGCTATGTGGGTCTCCCACTTGCTTTAGAATTTGCTAAAAAATATCCTACTGTTGGATTTGATATTAATACAAAACGTATCAAAGAACTAAAATCTTCGATTGATACGACTATGGAAGTTGAGTCTACGTCCATATCTTCAGTATTAGTACCCAATTTAACTCAACTACAACAACGTTCATTTGGGTTTTTGCCCTCTATGGATCGCATGGATATTTCCGATGCTAATGTGTATATTGTCACAGTACCTACGCCAACGGATAAAAATAACCGTCCAGTTTTAACCCCACTCCTAAAGGCCTCCCAAACCGTAGGAAATGTTCTTAAAAAAGGGGATATAGTAATTTATGAAAGTACCGTTTATCCAGGGGTTACTGAGGATGACTGTGTGCCCGTTTTAGAACAAACAAGTGAACTAAAATTCAACTCAGATTTTTTTGTGGGCTATTCACCTGAGCGTATCAATCCGGGTGATAAGGACCGTACAGTCACTAAAATTTTAAAAGTTACATCGGGCTCAACTCCAGAGTCAGCAAAAATTATTGATGATTTGTATAAATCAATCATCACAGCAGGGACACATATGGCTCCTTGCATAAAAGTAGCAGAAGCGGCAAAAGTGATCGAAAATTCTCAGCGCGATATCAATATTGCTTTTGTGAACGAATTGGCCAAAATATTCAACCTTTTAGATATTGATACCAAAGCAGTCCTTGAAGCCGCAGGGACAAAATGGAATTTTTTACCCTTCAAACCAGGACTCGTCGGGGGGCATTGTATAGGAGTTGATCCCTATTATTTAGCTCAAAAGGCACAGGAAGTGGGCTATCATCCCGAAATTATTTTAGCTGGAAGACGTCTAAACGATTCTATGGGAGAACATGTGTCGAGTCAGATTCTTAAATTATTAGTCAAAAATGATATTAAAATTAAAGGAGCAAGTATCCTAATTCTTGGTGTGACTTTTAAAGAAAATTGTCCTGATGTCAGAAACACCAAAGTGGTAGATGTTATAGCTCATCTCGAGAGTTATGGTGTGAATTTAACAATTTATGACCCTTGGGCCAACCCCGCAGAAGTTAAAGATGAATACCAATTGATCACCACGCAACAACAACCAGAAAAAACATTTGATGCCATTGTCCTTACAGTTGCTCATACCGAATTCCTTAAAATTGATTTAAACCCTTTGATGAAAAAAACTTCGGTCGTATATGATGTTAAAGGCGTATTAGGACACAAAGCAGATGCAAAATTATAAAATATGATTTCAAATTTACAATCGGCAACAGTATTAGTTACAGGAGGAGCAGGGTTTATCGGATCTAACCTCTGCGAAGCGTTATTGAAATTAGGCGCTAAAGTGCGTTGTATGGATAATTTATCTACAGGATTTATGCATAATATTGAGCCGTTTATAAACGAAAAAAACTTTCAGTTCATACAAGCTGACATAAGAGATTTAGAAGCTTGTCAAAAGGCATGCCATCAAGTTGATTATGTACTTCATCAAGCCGCATTGGGTTCTGTGCCGCGTTCCATCAAAGATCCAATTACGACAAATGCCGTCAATGTAGATGGGTTTCTGAACATGTTGGTAGCCGCTAGAGATCAAAACGTCAAACGCTTTGTGTATGCAGCGAGCAGTTCTACATATGGTGATTCAGTAAAACTTCCCAAAAAAGAAGATGAAATTGGGGCACCTTTATCGCCATATGCGATAACCAAATATGTAAATGAATTGTATGCCACAATTTTCAAAAATAGTTATGATTTGGACACTGTTGGGTTGCGGTATTTCAATGTTTTTGGAAGAAAACAAGATCCAAATGGCGGGTATGCAGCAGTAATTCCTAAATTTGTAATTCAACTCATAAATCACGAATCTCCAATAATTAATGGCGATGGGTCCTATTCCCGTGATTTTACGTATATTGAAAATGTAATACAGATGAATTTTTTAGCACTAACAACTGATAACACCCAAGCCTTAAATCAAATATATAACACTGCTGTGGGGGATCGAACGACTTTAGTCCAACTTGTGCATAATTTAAAGAAATATTTATCTAAATTTGACCCAACGATTGCAAATGTTCAAGTAATTCATGGTCCAGAGCGGTTAGGAGACATTCCTCACTCTCAGGCCTCCGTTGAAAAAGCAATCAAATTATTAAAATATAAACCTACCCACAAGTTTGATAGTGGCCTTAAAAACGCTGTTGAATGGTATTGGGAACAGTTTAAGAATTAACCAAAAATGAGTATAAGTACAATTTGTTGTATTGGTGCCGGCTATGTTGGTGGGCCAACGATGTCCGTAATTGCCCAAAAAAATCCAACTATAAAAGTTATTGTAGTCGATATGAATCAAGCGCGTATTAACGCTTGGAATTCTGACGATTTAGATAAGCTTCCTATTTTTGAACCCGGACTTGATGCTGTAGTTGCAGAAGCACGAGGTCGAAATTTATTTTTTTCAACAGATGTTGAAGGAGCTATACACGAGGCTGATATGATTTTTATATCGGTTAATACACCAACAAAAACATATGGCGCAGGCAAAGGGATGGCAGCAGATTTACAATATGTAGAACTGTGTGCACGACAAATTGCCAAAATTGCCACCTCTGATAAAATCGTAGTAGAAAAATCAACTTTACCTGTAAAAACAGCAAAAGCGATAAAAGATATTTTAGAAAATACGGGAACAGGAGTTAATTTTGAAATCCTATCAAACCCAGAGTTTTTAGCAGAAGGAACTGCTATTCAAGATTTAGAAGCGCCCGATCGTGTTTTGATTGGCGGTGACCAAACGGAAAGCGGATTAAAAGCCATTCAGACTCTAGTCAATATCTATGAGACCTGGGTGCCAAAAGATCAAATTATTACCACGAACCTTTGGTCTTCTGAACTGTCAAAATTGACCGCCAATGCCTTTTTAGCGCAACGTGTCTCGTCTATCAATGCGTTGACCGAGCTTTGTGAAACCACAGGAGCAAACATTGACGATGTGGCCAAAGCTATTGGAATGGATTCACGAATAGGGTCTAAGTTTCTTAAAGCCTCTGTAGGATTTGGAGGCTCTTGTTTTCAAAAAGATATTTTAAACCTAGTTTACATCTGTAAATCTTTAGGATTAGATGAAGCTGCCGATTATTGGGAGCAAGTGATTATTATGAATAAGCATCAACGCAGTCGTTTTGCACAACAAATAGTAACCTCACTATACGGCACTGTTGCAGGAAAGAAAATCGGATTTTTGGGTTGGGCCTTTAAAAAAGATACTAATGATACCAGAGAATCAGCAGCAATTTATATCGCTGATAAGCTCATTGAGGAGCAAGCGCAAATACAAGTTTATGACCCAAAAGTAACCGCCGTTCAGATGCATTCAGATTTGAACGCATTGAATACTAGAACAGCATCAGAAAACGATAAGTTTTTAGATATTCACGACAATCCGTATAAAGCCTTAGAAGGTACACATGCTTTAGCAGTGATTACAGAATGGGATGAATTTAAAACCTATGACTGGCAAAATATATATGATAGCATGCTAAAACCAGCCTTTATTTTTGATGGTCGAAATATTCTAGATAAAAAAATGCTAGAAACTATTGGGTTCACTTATAAAGCCATTGGAAAATAAAATGAGTCAACAAAAAATCTTAGTTACTGGCGCTGCAGGTTTTATAGGATTTCACCTTTGTGAACGCCTTGTAAAACAAGGGCATCACGTTGTTGGATTAGATAATATAAACGATTACTACGCTATTAATCTTAAATATGATCGTTTAAATGAACTAGGCATTAGCCGAGCAGCTGCCGAACGTTTTGATACCATGGTTTCTAGCCATACTTATGGAGAACAGTTTCAGTTTATTCGATTGAATCTTGAAGACCGAAACGCTTTACCTAAGATGTTTGAAACCCACCAATTTGATAGTGTTTGCAACTTAGCCGCACAAGCAGGCGTTCGCTATTCAATCGAAAATCCAGAGGCCTACATTGATAGTAATATTTCGGGGTTTCTTAATGTTTTAGAATGTTGTCGACATCATAATATTTCTCGTTTGGTTTATGCAAGTAGCTCAAGCGTATATGGAAATAGTGATGCCGTTCCTTTTGAAGAAAACGCCACTGTAGATCATCCAATTAGTTTGTATGCAGCTACCAAAAAATCTAATGAATTAATGGCGCATACTTATAGCCATTTGTATAATATTGAAACTATTGGGTTGCGATTTTTTACGGTTTATGGTCCTTGGGGACGTCCTGATATGGCCTTGTTTTTATTTACAGATGCTATTTTAAATGATCAACCAATAAAAGTTTTTAATAATGGTAATTTATCTCGAGATTTCACTTATATCGATGATATCATAAAAGGGGTTGAGAATACACTTTTAAAACCATCCAAAGAAGAAAAACTATACAAATTATACAATATTGGAAATAGTCAACCTATTCAACTTCTGAGCTTTATTGAAGCGATTGAAAAAAGTACAGGGAGAGCATCAGAACATATTATGATGCCTATGCAGGCTGGTGATGTTAATCAGACCTGGGCAAATGTAGAACGCTTAAAAACAGATTATGACTACCAATCTTCAACACCGATTGAAACGGGCGTAGAAGCTTTTGTTGATTGGTATAAATTATATTACAACATATGAAAAAGATATTAATTACAGGTGGTGCAGGATTTATTGGCTCTCATGTTGTCAGACAATTTGTGACGCGTTATCCCAACTACCATATTTTTAATCTAGATGCCTTGACATATGCAGGGAATTTAGAAAACCTCGAAGATATACAAGCACAAGACAACTATACCTTTGTAAAAGGAGATATTTGTGATGAAGCGTTAATTGACCGTCTTTTTGAAACCCACCAATTTGAAGGTGTGATCCATTTGGCAGCGGAATCGCATGTCGATCGCTCTATAAAAGATCCATTAGCTTTTGCAAAAACCAATATATTAGGAACGATGATTTTATTAAATGCGTTCAAGGTACTTTGGAAGGATAATTGGGAGGGTAAACGTTTTTATCATATAAGTACAGATGAAGTTTATGGATCTCTGGGAACCACAGGCTTATTTGAAGAAACTACTTCTTATGACCCTAATTCTCCTTATTCGGCGTCAAAAGCAAGCTCAGATC
>JABAYZ010000213.1 GCA_018608735.1 Flavobacteriaceae bacterium
ATCGCCTTCACTACTACCACCATCCCCTGAAAACACAGCCGTTAACTTGGGTTCATTCTTTAAAATATGTGACAATGCAATCCCGTCAGCAACACCAAGTTGAGGCCCTAAATGAGAAATCATTCCAATAATTTTATAATCTTGAGTCCCAAAATGAAACGAACGATCCCGCCCTTTGGTAAAACCATTGGCCTTGCCCTGCCATTGCGAAAACAAACGATATAATGGAATCTCTCGTGTTGTAAACACCCCTAAATTACGGTGCATTGGGAGTATATACTCATCGGAATCTAAGGCTAATGTGACCCCTACAGAAATCGCTTCTTGTCCAATTCCAGAAAACCATTTTGAAATTTTACCCTGTCGAAGTAAAATTAACATTTTCTCCTCAATAAGTCTGGATTTCAACATATTAAAACACAAAGACTTCCGAGTCTCCTTACTAATTTCTTTGTAATCGTAGTGAAATATTGGTTTCAAATTTGAATTATTTGTCTTTCAAAAATAGGGAAATATTAGTTAAAAACGTTTAACTTTAAAAATTGCTTTTGTAAAACCTTGGATTTGTTATCTTTGTTATATTCATCATTAATCAAAAGCAATGAACAAAATTCCAAGTGTTAATCTTTCAGAGTTTTTATCTAAGGACCCCAGGGTTAAACAAAAATTTGTTAAAGAAATAGGAGAAGCTTATGAAACTATTGGATTCGTAGCCCTTAAAGGTCATTTTTTGGATGATACTTTAGTAGATACATTATACGCCGAGATAAAAAAGTTTTTTGATTTACCTACTGCACAAAAACAAAGTTATGAAGTTCCAGGAATTGGAGGTCAACGTGGCTATGTATCCTTTGGAAAAGAAAGTGCTAAAGGAAGAACTGAGGGCGATTTAAAGGAATTTTGGCATTTTGGTCAATATGTTGAAGACCATCCAGAACTCCAAGCTGAATACCATGATAATGTAGAAGTTCGTGAGCTCCCAGAATTCAATAAAGTCGGGAAAGAAACGTACAAAATGCTGGAAAAAACAGCGACATATGTTTTAAGAGCGTTGTCCATTTATTTAGGATTAGATGAGTTTTATTTTGACAACTATGTGCATAATGGGAATAGTATTTTACGTCCTATTCACTACCCTCCTATTAAAGAAGAACCAAAAAATGCTGAACGTGCTGCAGCACATGGCGATATCAATCTCATCACCCTATTAATGGGCGCACAAGGGAAAGGACTACAAGTTCAAAATCATGATGGCGAATGGATTGATGCCATGGCTAATCCAGATGAATTAATGATCAATGTTGGTGATATGTTATCCCGACATACCAATAATAAATTAAAATCAACCATCCACAGAGTAATCAACCCACCACGAGAACTGTGGGGTACGTCACGCTATTCGATTCCTTTTTTCTTACACCCAATCAGTGCCATGAAATTAGACGTTTTGGAGAACTGTATTGATGCCGAACACCCAAAACAATTTGAAAACATCACTGCTGGAGAATATTTGGATCAACGCTTAAAAGAATTGGGATTAGCCAAAAAATAATGGATTTAAAAGACCAACTAAAAAACCTATTCCCAGAGCATACCGAAACTCCTGAGGAGCATTCCGAAGTTAAAAAAACATCCCTTTGGATGCAAGATGATCCTATAATTTGCAAATACGAAAAACGAAAAGGGAAACCCATCACTATCATTGAAGGTTACACTGGTGCGGATAAAGACTTTAAAAGCCTCGCCAAAGATCTCAAAAAGAAGTTTAGTGTTGGTGGAAGTTTTAAAAACGACAGCATCATCATACAAGGAGATTACAGAGATAAAATTATGGAGTTTTTGAAAGCATTGGGATTCAATGTCAAACGTGTTGGAGGCTAATCATAAAACAATCAAATGTCTATAAAAAACTCTGAACTCATACTCAATTCGGATGGTAGTATTTACCATCTTCATCTAAAACCTTCGGACATTGCGGATACCATTATTTTTGTGGGAGATCAAGAGCGTGTTGCTGAAGTTACCAAACATTTTGATTCTATAGATTTTGAAACCCAAAGTCGAGAATTTAAAACACAAACCGGAATCTATAAAGGAAAACGACTTTCTGTTATTTCTACGGGGATTGGTCCAGACAATATTGATATTGTCATCAATGAACTGGATGCTTTGGTGAATATTGATTTTGAAACTCGAGAAATCAAAGCGAAAAAAAGCCGTTTATCTATTATTCGTATTGGAACTTCAGGGGCATTACAACCAGATATTGATGTTGATAGTTTTGTTATTAGTAATTATGCAATGGATATTAATGGAATGTTGCAGTCCTACAAAATTGATGCGATCAAACATGCCGATATCGAAGCTGCTTTTGTGAACCATACGCAATGGAGTCCACAAAAACCCTATCCTGTTATTATTCAAAACTCAAAACTATTAGAAGCTAAACTAAAAAGTGAGCAGACCATTAACGGATTGACTGCGACTTGTGGCGGTTTCTATGGGCCTCAAGGCCGTGTATTACGCTTAGAATTACAGGACGAAAGTCTAAATCATAAAATGGATAGTTTTGAGTATAACGGCTTAAGAGTGACCAATTTTGAAATGGAGACTTCTGCCATTTATGGCTTATCCAAATTATTGGGACATGAAGCCTGTTCAATGAATGCTATTTTAGCCAACAGAGCTTTGGGAACTTTTAGTAAAGATCCACAAGCTACTATCGAAAAATTAATAATATATACGCTAAGTAAACTTATTTCTTAAATGAAACATCCATAGCTAAAACTTGAAAACCTAAGAAAAATAGTCAAATGGATGTAACATGTGACCCTTAAAAATCAATAACAATACACACATGAAAAATGTACGCATTGGCGGAGTTCCAGAACACTTCAATTACGCTTGGTATTTGGCTTTAAAGCAAGGTCATTTTAAACCTCACGATATCAACGTTCGCTGGAACGATTATTTTGGTGGAACCGGTCAAATGACCAAAGCACTGCGCGATAATGAGATTGACATCGCAGTGATTCTAACGGAAGGCATCATCAAAGATATAACGGAGGGCAATCCTTGTAAAATTGTACAAGTTTTTGTGAAATCCCCTTTAATTTGGGGAATTCATGTGGCAGAAAATTCTGCTTTTAAACAACTAAGTGAGCTGAAAGGTCAACGGGCGGCTATCAGTCGCTATGGTTCTGGATCTCATCTTATGGCGTATGTGAATGCATTAGAACTCGATTGGGATACAGCATCTGATTTACGGTTTGAAGTTGTCAAAGATTTAGACGGTGCCGTAGATGCACTCACCCATCAAAAAGCGGATTATTTTATGTGGGAAAAATTTACGACAAAGCCATTGGTTGATCAGAACACGTTCCGTCGTTTAGGGGATTGCCCAACGCCTTGGCCTTGCTTTGTCATTGCAGTTCGTGATGAATTCATTGCCAATGAAAAGGAAACGCTTCAAGCCATACTAAAAGTCATTAATACTATTACATCGGGTTTTAAACGAATCCCTGAAATTGATACGATTATTTCCGAGCGATATGAACAAAAGAATGACGATGTGAAAAATTGGTTAGCACTCACAGAATGGTCACAAGAAAACATTTCGCCATCGACTGTTGAAGCTGTTCAAAATCAATTATTAAAATTAGACATCATCTCAAAAAAATTACCATTCGATCAATTGGTTGCCTCTCTGGAGGATTAGCCCCATTGTATGGGAGTCGCTCCCCAGGATTCCAAGACTGCATTCGTTTTACTAAAATGCTTATTCCCAAACCAATACCCACGATTGGCACTCATGGGCGATGGATGTCCACTTTCCAAAATAGTATGTTTTTGAGTGTCGATAAGTTTGATTTTAGTTTTAGCAAAACTCCCCCACAATAAGAAAATTATATTCGATTTTTTAGAAGATAAGGTTTTAATAACCTGATTTGTGAATTCCTCCCAACCCTGTTTTTGATGGCTTCCTGCCTCCTTTGCACGCACACTCAAGGTCGCATTTAACAGCAGTACCCCTTGGCTTGCCCACGAGCATAAATCACCACTAAATGGATATGGAAGGTTCAAATCGGATTCTAATTCCTTAAAAATATTTTTTAAAGACGGCGGATGTGGCATACCCTCATTCACCGAAAAACACAATCCGTTAGCCTGCCCTGCGCCATGATACGGATCTTGACCTAAAATGACAACTTTTACAGCTTCAAAAGGGCAATGCTCAAACGCATTAAAAACCTGTTCTATAGGAGGATAGCATGAGTTTGACTCATATTCTGCACGTATAAAACGATCTAGTTTCTCGAAATAAGATTTCTTAAATTCAGATTCTAAATGGGAACGCCAAGTTCCTTTGAGCTGTAACATATAAAATTGCTTAAAAATTAAGACTTAGACTACAAACTTAAGCTATATATTTTAAACTTTAATACCTACATTTGTAATGACTTATGCACGAACGCTATGATTAACATTTCCAAGAAAACATTGCAGGATTTAGAATTCGAATCCGTAATCCAACAGCTGGCATCTCACAATGTCACAACTCTAGGAAAAGCTGAGATCCTAGCAACTTTACCATTTTCAAAAAGAGAAGATGTTACCGAAGCGCTGCGACTCACCAATGAATTTGTATCCTCTTTTGATAACGAAAATCGAATTCCGAATCATGGATTTGATGCCATCACCGAACAATTAAAATTAATTCGAATTGAAAATAATTATTTAGAAATAGATGGGTTTCGAAGAATAGCAAGCATTTGTGTGACCACTAATATATTACTGAAATTCTTCAAGAAATTTCATGAATATTATCCGCTTTTACATAAGGTTTCTCTACAACTAGAGGCAAACAAAGACATTCCTGAAGCAATTCATAGTGTGGTTGATAAATTTGGAGAGATTCGCAACGATGCTTCTGAAACGCTATATGGTTTACGTAAATCCATTCAATCTGTTCGTACTAAAATCAATACCAGTTTCAACTCTGCTTTAAGCATGTATAACAGTGCTGAGTATTTAGATGATATTCGTGAAACGGTCATGGAAAACCGCCGTGTATTGGCCGTAAAAGCCATGTATCGCCGTAAAGTAAAAGGGAGTATTTTGGGGGCAAGTAAAACTGGGAGTATTGTATATATCGAACCCGATACGACACAACAACATCAACGCGATCTTAATAATTTAGAGTTTGAAGAAACTGAAGAAATCAAGCGAATTTTACTTGAACTCACAAGTTTTATAAGTGGCTACAGTCCACTGCTAGAATCCTATCAACAGTTTCTAACAAAAATAGATGTCATCTATGCCAAAGCGAAGTATGCCAAAACCATTGATGCAGTCCTCCCAGAAGTCACTACGCACCAAGAAATAGATCTTGTTGACGCCTACCATCCATTGCTGTTGGTTGCGAATAAAAATGAGGGGATTACCACCTTTCCTCAAACGATTACCATGACGACCGAAAGTCGAATTATTGTGATTTCGGGACCTAATGCAGGCGGAAAAAGCATTACACTTAAAACCGTAGGGCTGTTGCAAATTATGGTGCAATCGGGGATGTTGATTCCTGTGCATGAACGCTCAAAACTCTGTTTGTTTGATTCAATTTTAAGTGACATTGGCGACAATCAATCCATAGAAAATCACCTAAGTACTTATAGCTATCGCTTGAAACAAATGAATTATTTTTTAAAGAAATGTAACAAGCACACGCTCTTTTTAATTGATGAATTTGGAACGGGTAGTGATCCTGAATTGGGTGGTGCGCTGGCAGAAACCTTCCTAGAAGTGTTTTATGAGCGCGAAGCCTTTGGGATTATTACTACGCATTACAGTAATTTAAAACTACTGGCCAATGAATTGCCACACATCCAAAATGCAAATATGTTGTTTGATGAAAAGACCTTACTGCCCTTGTATAAGTTGGTCATTGGGCAAGCCGGGAGCTCCTTTACTTTTGAGGTGGCTCAGAAAAACGGTATCCCTTTTAGTTTGATCAACCGATCAAAAAAGAAAATCGAACGCGGCAAAATACGCTTTGATAAAACCATTGCAAAGCTTCAAAAAGAGCGATCTAAACTTGAAAAAACAGAACGAGCCCTCAAGCAAAATGAAATTAAAAAGAGTTTAGAAGCTGATAAATTAGAAACGACTAATGCTAAGGCCAAGAAAAAACTGCAAAGCTATCAAGAGCTTTTTGACAGTAATCAGCGCTTGGTGTATTTGGGGCAAAAAATTAGTGATTTGGGCGAAAGCTATTTCGAGAACAATCGGAAACGCGAATTGATGAATGAGCTTTTTAAGTTGGTTCAGATCGAAAATTCGAAACGTCAAAAAATAAGCCTCAAACAGAAAAAGGCGCAAAAGATTAAGGAAACCGAGCTCAAAAAAGAGGTTGACAAAAAAGTAGAGGTGATTCGCAAAGAGAAAAAGCAACAGAAAGCAAAAGCAGCTTTAATTCCACCAAAACCCAAACGCATTCTTGTCATTGGAGACTCTGTGCGTTTAGAAGATGGCCGTGCTGTGGGTACTTTGGATAAGCTCGAAAAAAACAAAGCGGTGGTTAATTATGGGCTGTTTACTACAACAGTTAATATTGACCGTCTTGAATATGTGAAGACTAAAAAGTAATGCAAAAAATTGTCTTTTTTGACGGCGTGTGTAACCTCTGCAATCGCAGTGTAAATTTCCTGATATCCAAAGATAATAAAGGCGTTTTAAAATTTGCAGCCTTACAGAGTACTTATGCCCAAAAAGTGATTCCAAAAGCGCTGCTAAATCATGAAAAATTAGACAGTATTATAGTTTATACGGATGGTAAATTTTACGATCGAAGTACCGCGGTTTTGAAACTGTGCAAAATCTTAGGAGGGTTGTGTAGCGTTTTTCTAATTGGGTTCCTCCTACCGCGTTTTTTACGTGATGGCCTGTACTCCTTTATCGCGAACAACCGCTACCGCTGGTTTGGAAAAACAAAGCAATGCAGAGTGCCTACGGAAGCCTTAAAAGAGCGGTTTTTGGATTGATATGATGTATTTCCGAATGTCAAAACCTTGCTCTCTTTATGTACATTAAATTATTTTTACTAAATTTAACCCAGTCTTAGATTTCAAATCTGATTCTTCATTTTAACCAATTCAATTTTTTAGTACTGTATTTAAAAAACTGTAGTTGCACAGCGGTGTGCATGTATGTGGTGTGTTTAGAAACAGATTCAGCAAGAACTCTATATTGGTATTTACCAACATTAACTTCATTAAACACATCTAAAACTGGTAATTACCAACATTATATTATCTAATACAACTATTTTTTGTATCTTTGAATTGGTAAATACCAACACTAAGTACAAAAAAAGCATTAAAGATGGCAAATACTAACATGGAATGGGTGTCAAGGAGTGACAAATCCTTTGTAGCCTTAATTGGGGACTACATCAAACACCAACGTTTAATTCAAAATAAAACGCAGGCCACTATTGCTGAAAACGCGGGGATTAATCGCTGGACTCTAAGTAAAGTAGAAAATGGAGAGCCCATATCATTAACCTCTTTAATACAAATTTTAAGGGCGCTTGATCTACTCGACATCCTTGATATTTTTAAAATTGAAACGCAATTAAGTCCTTTAACCCTTGCGAAATTAGAAAAACAAAAAAGACAACGCGCAAGTACAGACCCTGATGTAAATGAACAAGAAACAAGCCAATGGTAGCAATAAAAACCGCATTTGTTAAAATTTGGGGACAAACCGTTGGAGCCGTTGCTTGGGATGAAGCGCAACAGCTGGCTAGTTTTGAATATGCGCCTAAATTTAAATCTAAAAACATAGAGTTAGCCCCTATCAAAATGCCGATTAGCTCCAGTCAAAACATTATTTCATTTCCAGAATTAAGGCCTTCAAAAAACAGTGTCTACGACACATTCAAAGGCTTGCCAGGCTTACTGGCCGATGTGTTACCCGATAACTACGGAAATCAATTAATAAATATTTGGTTGGCACAAAACGGACGCCCAGAGAACAGTATGAACCCTGTAGAACAACTGTGTTTTATAGGAACACGCGGTATGGGCGCCTTAGAATTTGAACCTGCACAGCTAAAATCAACTAAAAAAAGTTTTCACGTTGAAATAAATAGTTTGGTGGATATTGCCCAACGCATGTTACATAAAAGAGAGGGGTTTGAAACAAACTTAAATGCAAACGAACAACAAGCAGTGCTGGATATTTTGAAAATAGGAACCTCTGCAGGGGGTGCTAGACCAAAAGCCATTATTGCTTATAATAAAAAAACGGGACAGGTACGTTCAGGGCAAACAAATGCACCACAAGGATTTGAGCATTGGCTCATAAAATTAGATGGCGTGAGTGCTGCGCAGTTTGGAGAAAGCAAAGGCTATGGCCGTATTGAAATGGCCTATTATAATATGGCAAAAGATTGTGGACTCCACATGATGGCATCCGAATTATTGGAAGAAAATGGCAGAGCACATTTTATGACAAAACGATTTGACCGAGACAAAGGCGCTATTAAACACCACATTCAAACCTTTTGTGCACTGCAGCACTATGATTTTAATGAAGTCAGAAGCTATAGTTACGAGCAGTTATTCCAAACAATGCGAATTCTACGCCTGCCCTATCCCGATGCAGAGCAAATGTATCGTAGAATGGTTTTTAATGTGATTGCTAGAAACTGTGACGACCATACTAAGAATTTTGCTTTTCGACTTAAAGAAGGTGGGGAATGGGAATTAGCACCCGCATACGACATTTGCCACGCGTATAGACCGGACAGCATCTGGGTGAGTCAACACGCCTTAAGTATCAATGGAAAAAGAACAAATCTTAATAAAGAAGATTTAGTGGCCTTTGCTAAAGCAATGAATATAAAAAAACCAGACACGATCATCGCTGAAATACATACAACAGTACAAAACTGGACTAGCTATGCAGATGACGTTAATGTGAATTCAAAACAAAGGGATTCTATACAGGAAACGTTGTTGAATTTCGAATAAAAACGACTTCACTTCTTCTACTTGATTCCTAAAAACAGATCAGAATGTTAAAACCTTGCTCTCTTTATCTATATTAAATTATTTTTACTAAATTTAACCCAGTCTTAGACCTCAAATCTGATTCTTCATTTTAACCAATTCAATTTTTTAGTAAGCTATAAGGATATTGCTCTTGCAGATTGCTGTGCGCCTGTGCATTGTATTTAAAACAAATTGAACGCATCCTATGCCTCGCAACGAACACTAAACTTAGGTTTTGTAATGTAAAATAAGTGAAATGAAAACATATATAAAAATGATTTATAAAACCAAAAATTCAACAATACACACCAATTTGGGATGTATTGTTGAACAAAGGTCTGAACTTAATGGAAATAAACACACCTAAAGGTGTGTATATACACTAGTTGGTAGCCATTTGGAGCAACAGCTTACTGGAAAACTCGCTAACCGAAACTTTGATTTATGGTTAGGAAATTTGAAAGAAGTGTTTGAGAAAACAGTTGCAAAAAGTGAAAGCTAACGGTCGGGGAAGCTGAAAAAACGACTTAAAAGAAGAGTGTAGGCGTAATTTAATTTTATGATTATGAAATCTATTAGAAAACAATTAATACCGATTTCTTTATTTATGGCATTTTTAGTGCTGTTTGTTAGTTGCGAACAATATGACGACGGTGTTGAAACTCCAGTTGAAAACAAACTAAGTGGGGAAGAAATATTTAAATCAATTTTCTTCGCTGACGGTGTT
>JABAYZ010000181.1 GCA_018608735.1 Flavobacteriaceae bacterium
GTAGAGTAGATTAGGCCATAGTTAAAAAAATCTAAATAGGTGTTGGGCATATGACGATGATTGCTCATCCCTAATGCAGCATAAATCCAATTGGTTGTTGTGGGGTCATTGTCATGATCAAAGATAGCGAGGTCGTTAATATAAAAATAGCCATTTATAAACCAATTGGAGCCATTTAGTGTAGAGGTAACAATTCCGCTTGAGCTTCCAACAACTTGTTCCCAGGTAGTTCCTCCATTGCTGGACTTGTAGATTCCATTTCCAGTAACATCACCCGAAGTGTACGATTCTCCTGTACCTACATACATAATATCGAAATTTCCGGGGTCTTGAATTATATTAGAAACAGCCAAATTCCCTGGAACACCTTTAATTCTCGACCAAGGTTGGTCTACAGGATTATCGATGTCTTCGTGCAGCCATAAACCTCCACTAACTCCACCCGAGATAACGCGATCTTTTTCAGCATCTCCCTCATCAAATAATGCAGCGCGCACCCGACCTGCCTGGTTGTTTGGTCCAATGGAAGACCAAGGTTGGCTTTCACTTTGTCCTGGTACTGCTCCAGCTTTTTGTTGGTTTTTGTTGGAATTAAGTAAAAATTGCTGTGTTTTTATCTTCGCAGCAACATCTGGTTGTCCTGTTGTTGGATTTATTGTTAGGGTAAAGATACGTTCGTTGTGTTTGTTTGGTGGTATACCCTGATTGAATCGCTCTCTTTTTGTCAAATGATTCGTGTTTTTGAAAGGATCATTATCGAGAAAAAAACGATGCAATTCCAGTGGCCCCATACCCTCATCTGGTATAGAAAAGCAAACCATCACAAGAAGGGATAGTTTGAAGACAAAACTGAAACGATTTAATTTTATCATAAATATAGTAAGCAATTAAATATATATTTATAACGCCAGTATCGCAAAACTAGTATGCGGCTGGTGTATAATTTGTTGGTGTATTTAGCATTAAAAGGGCAACTACTTTTTAACTCATCAAAGATTGTACTTTCATGGCCAATCCCATGTCACCGGCTATTTTAACCTTCCCGCCCATTACGGCCATCATGGGGTTAAGATCACCACTTTGTAATTCCATCAATGTACTTGCAGAAGTCGATATGGTGCAATCGGCTTCGTTATCTTCTTGAGAAACCACATTATTGTTGCCTGTTCCATCGACAAAGACTGTTATATCATCAATCACAAATTTCAGGGTTCCGCCAATAGCTTCTGCTTCGTTGGCTTTATTTTGCAGTTGGGTAAAAATTTCGTTACTCATTTTTTATTTTTTTTAAAAATACGTTAAAAAACTCAGAGGATGAAATCTTAACTGCTTCAGCCGTCATTAAAGATGAAAAAGCCAAGACCACCAGGGTCTTTTAGAATGATGTTTTGCGCGATTTTCTCTTCCGCTGAGAAAATAACTTCCTCTTCTATGGGAACTTCAAGCTGTTTTATATTCTCTATGATTTCCTTATTTTTCTGTGCGTTGAAGAAGGTTAAGGAAGGATTGAAAAAGGAATGTGGGCACTGATTGGTTTGATGGAGGCTGAGATGATGTCCCGCTTTGTTTAATTCAATCCATCCTTGATTGGGCGTATAGTTTCCTTTATAACCCAGTTCATTCCAAAGATTAAAAGAATCTGCGAGAGAATCTGTTTCTAGGGACACACCGTAATAATTTCCTAAAATAGATTGTTTTTTCCCAAGAGCGTAAGGGCATTCATTTTCAATTAAATGAATTAAGATTCCACTTGGCCCGTGAAATGATTTTGTTTTTTCGGCATCATACAGATGTATTGCAGCTTTACTGCTTGGCGAAGAATTCAGTAAAATAGCAAAGCGATTTTCTTTTGCGAGGTAACCATCTTTTTCTTGGCTAATTTCAAAACCAAGTTTTGTGTAAAAGGCAATACTTTTATCGATTTCAACTAAGGGGCTTTCAAGTAGGAGCATACAGCAAGATATAAAATTTCTTTGGTTTATATTTGCCCTATGAAAACTAGATCCAAAATAACCTCATGGGACATTGTCCGTGTTTCTTCAAGAGAATACCATAGTATAAAACAATTGGCCACAAAATTTGAATGTAGCTCGAGTGCTGTAAAGCGAATTTTATACAAATACAAGAAAGCCTATGACGCCTTTCTTCTTCATGCACCAGACCCTACTGTCCTAAAACCCTTTGATGATTCTTCGATCAAAAAATAAGCCACCCTCCTTCTTTAAAATAGTAGAATCTGGATAAGTAAGCATCGCATTATTTTTTGTACATTGAAGAATGTATAACTATATAAAACTATTATGAAAAAAATTATCCTTTTATTCACTTTTGCTTGCCTTAGTGTTGGCTGTGAACAACAATCCGATTTATCTGTTTTTGAAGCCAACAAAGCCTTGGCTGTGGCGTTAATGAACGCTTATGTTTCTCCTACAGATTATGACTTTTTTGCCAGCCAGATCACCGATGAAATAGTTCATCAATCACCAATGTACGGTGTAGGACAAGTAGGCAAAGAGGCTGTCTTGGAACAAGCTAAATTTTACATGGGCAATTTTGAAAATGTCACTTTTAACAATCCTATTTGGTTGCCTGGTGTAAATAACGAAACACTCCAACCAGACGGCAGTGTTCGTGTATACGGTACATGGAAAGGAACAAGCATTGCTACAGGAAAGTCTTTTTCAGTGGATGCCTATCATTACTTTGGATTTAAAGACGGAAAATTGATCGAGTCTGGCGACTTTTTTGACGCTACAGGAATGGTAATGGCAGTGGCTCCTGATGAAGTAACTGAAGAAACTGCTGATTAACTAGATCAATTCTTTGGGAAAGGAACTGTCTGAATAGGTATATTTTCGTGAAGCTGTATTCGATTCAGGTTCAAAAATACATTTAAAAACGCTCATCGGAGATTTAAAAAAAAATCAAAAGACCGTTTTATGCTTTTTTCAGACAGTTTCTTTTTATCATTTTAAAAATAGGGTTAAATAGACATCAAATCTATCTGTTTGACCACAACAAGTTCCAAACACCTAGGTACATCTTTCAAGGATGTCTTTAATTCACAGCTATATAGGTGTTTTTTATCTATTTATTAGGTGCTATATAGCATGACAGAAGCCATCGTTAACATTATGGCATTCTCGATAAAAGTTGCCTCTGTCATGGGTAGTTTCAAGGCTGTTCCCAAACAAGCACATTGAATACTTTTCTTGTCCAACAATGTTTTTGTCACCCCAATAGTGGTAATACTCAGCACTACAAGGCTTATACCTAAGGCAATTGTAATTTCAAATCGCATTAGAAGCATCAATCCCAAAGCGGTTTCTATAAACGGATACAGCCAACCGTATATTGTTACTCGTTTGGCGAGTGGATCATACATAGAAAATGATGTTGGGAAGTTTTTTAAATCCAGAAGTTTAAAGAAACTAAACACAATAAAAAATAGGCCCATAAAGTCTAGCATAAACGCTTTAGTGCTCCAGTTGCTGTAGTGAAGTAAAATACTCGCAGTAGCTATATATCCTAAGATTAGCAGTAGTGGTTGAAGCTGTTGGAGTTTTGTTTTCTGTTTTACAGCATCCTCTATGATTGGCTTGCTGGTTTCTTTTGTCGAAAGAGTAAACTTTTTAGGTAAGACCCCTTGAAGTGTTGAGGTTTCAATGGGAGAATGAGAAGAGATGTATGCTTCTCCTTCTTCAAGATCTACCAGCACGTGCTCAACTTGATCAATGGATGAAAGATGTTTTGTAACGGAAGCTTTACAACTTCCACAGGTCATGCCTGTTACAGTGAAGGTTTGTTTCATATTATTTTTTATAGTGTCATTTCGGGAACATCTACAGGAACGATGAGGTTTCCCGCAGTAGCTTTTTTAATGGTTTCAACGCTAACCCCAGGAGCGCGTTCTAAAAGTAAAAATCCTTCTTTGGTTATTTCTATACAAGCCAAATCAGTTACAATTTTCTTGACACAATTTACTCCTGTGATTGGAAGGCTACAGCGTTTTAATAATTTTGATTCTCCAGCTCTATTGGTGTGTTGCATGGCAACAATAATATTCTCGGCAGATGCGACCAAGTCCATAGCACCTCCCATGCCTTTGACCATTTTACCAGGGATTTTCCAATTGGCGATGTCGCCGTTCTCTGCGACCTCCATAGCCCCTAAAATGGTAAGGTCAACATGTTTTCCACGTATCATTCCAAAACTTAAGGAGGAGTCGAAATAACTTGCTCCTGGGAGAGCCGTAATGGTTTGCTTCCCCGCATTAATTAAATCGGCATCTTCTTCTCCCTCAAATGGAAACGGCCCCATACCAAGGATTCCATTTTCACTTTGAAATTCTACTTCAAGATCATCTCGTACAAAATTGGCCACCAAGGTAGGAATACCAATCCCTAGGTTTACATAATAGCCATTTTGCACCTCTTGGGCAATCCGCTTTGCAATACCATTTTTATCTAATGCCATGGGTTTATTTTTGAGTGATTGTACGTTGCTCCATACGTTTCTCGAAAAATTTTCCTTGGAAAATACGTTGAACAAATATTCCTGGAATATGAATTTGATTAGGATCCAGTTGCCCAGCGGGAAGCAATTCCTCAACTTCAGCTACACAAATTTTTCCAGCCCCCGCCATGGGTGCATTAAAATTTCGAGCAGTTGCTTTAAAAATTAAATTGCCAGCAGTATCACCTTTCCAAGCTTTAATGATGGAGAAATCTGCCTCAAAGGCATGTTCCAACAAATGTGGTTTTCCTTTAAAGTCAAGAACTTCTTTCCCTTCGGCCACTTCTGTGCCATAACCCGCCGGGGTATAAAATGCCGGAATACCAACCTGAGCAGCACGACAGCGTTCTGCCAAAGTTCCTTGCGGAATTAATTCTACCTCCAATTCTCCGCTCAGCATTTGACGTTCAAATTCTGCATTTTCTCCCACATAAGAAGAGATCATTTTTTTGATTTGCTTTTTTTGTAACAAAAGGCCTAGACCAAAATCATCTACGCCTGCATTGTTTGAAATACACGTAATTCCACTGATGCCAAGACGAACCAATTCCGCAATTGCATTCTCTGGAATACCACAAAGGCCAAAACCACCTAGCATGAGTGTCATATTAGAGGAAACCCCTTCGAGGGCTTGTTTTACATTGTCAACGTTTTTTGCAATCATTTTTTGGGTTTATATAGATAGGGCTAATTATAAGAATCTAATTAGGTTAAAGGTAATAAGATTTTGCAATTATTAAGTCAGGATGATTTTATTGATTCATTAAGGAATTTATTTGGCGTAATAATTTGATATGATAGCTCAACAAATCTTTTTAAAAACACGCTCTTAAGAGAGTAGATTTTTCGACTATAATAGACAATAGTTTGTGCTTTTTTGAATGGATTATATTCTACTCCAATACGCAATAATCTGTCTAGTTACAGGGGTGTAGTAGTAAAAAAGTAGCTGAGGTGTAAAAAACATCTAAATTGATTAAGTTTTGGTTTTTCTCTAGTATTAAGTTGCTAAAATAGTCTTAAGTTTGTATAAAAATTAAACGGAATGAGTACTATTAATTTAGGAAATAAAACAGTTGGTAAAAACCACCCCACTTACATCATAGCTGAAATCGGTATCAATCATCAAGGTGATGTAGAAATAGCCAAAAAATTAATTAGTAAAGCTGCGGAAGCTGGTGCAGATGCTGTCAAATTTCAAAAAAGATCTGTCAACAGAATTTTAACAGAAGAAGGACTCAAAATGCCCTATGACAACCCAAATAGTTTTGGAAAAACATATGGGGAACACAAGGTTGCATTAGAATTATCTGAGTCAGATTATGCGGAATTGCTGGCCTATGCAACTGCTGAAAACGTCTCCTTACTCGCTTCAGGTTGGGACGAAGAAAGTGTTGATTTTTTAGATGATTTAGGTGTTAGTTTTTTCAAAAAGGCTTCTGCTGATTTGACTAATTTTCCTCTCCTAGAGCATACGGCAAAAAAGAATAAACCTATTATTCTCTCCACTGGGATGTCAGATTTAGATACCGTCAAAAAAGCTTATGATCTTGTGTCTGAGTTTAATGATCAAATTGCTATTCTTCAGTGTACCTCCTCATATCCATCTAACTTTGAAGAAATACATTTAAATGTGATTTCAACCTATAAAGAACTTTTTCCAAAGGCCGTTATAGGATACTCTGGTCATGAATTAGGGATCTCTGTGTCTACAGCTGCTGTCGCATTGGGTGCCCACATCGTTGAAAGACATTTCACACTCGACAGAACCATGAAAGGGGGTGATCATGCAGCCTCTTTAGAGCCAAGTGGTTTTCAAAAGATGGTTCGCGATATTCGAAATATTGAAAAAGCCATGGGTTCCAATGAAAAAACAATACAAGAATCAGAAATAAAGGTTTTTACTAAGCTAGCAAAAAGTCTTGTTACTGCACAAGATATAAATCCCGGTACAATTATAACCCGTGAAATGTTAACCACCAAAGGTCCAGGAACCGGAATTTCTCCTATGGATTTAGATAAGGTTTTAGGTAAAAAAGTAACAGTCCAATTAAACAAAGACGTTATTATCAAGGAAACGGATATAGAATGGTAGATATCGATTTCAAAAAAATTAAATTGGTCCTAACCGATATTGACGGGGTATGGACCAATGCAAAATTTTATTATACCAAAGATGGTTTCTTTCAAAAGGCCTACTCGACATATGACGGTATGGCTGTTTCATTATTAAAAAAACAACAGATTGAAACTGTCATCATTACTTCAGAAAACTGTATGACAGTCAAGGCACGAGCCGAAAAATTGGATATAAAACATTTGTACCTAGGAGAACAGAATAAACTTGAAAGAGCGCATGAATTATGTGAAATGTTTGATCTTAAGTTTGAAAATTTAGCCTATATAGGAGATGATTTAAATGATCTAAAACTTCTCGAAAAAGTGGGCTTTTCCTGTATGCCTCCCAATAGCCCAATACTCAATATTTTTACACCTCATTACATTACAAAAAGAGCGGGAGGTGATGGTGCCTTTCGAGAATTTGCCGACATAATTTTATCCAATAAATAATTGATGATTTTATTTGTCATTTATGTAATTGTTGCTCCTATTCTTTGGCCATTTATATTTATTTCCTCTTTCTTCATTAAAAAACTTGAGATTCGTCGAAAGAATACTTGGGAGAGTATTTTAAACGTACGACGAGGGATTCGAAATAATCGAAGTGAAAGAAAAGTAATTGTTTTTCATGCAGCTTCTAATGGTGAATTTGAGCAATTAGTCCCAGTATTGAAATTAATAGACAGAAAACAATTTTATATTATCATTAGTTTATTCTCATCCTCAGTTTTTCTAAAGCAAAAACAAACGCCTTTGGCTGATGGGGTATGCTTCCATCCTTATGACTTTCTTTTTTCAAGTTTTTTGTTTTTTAAAATGTTAAACCCCCATCAATATATTGTTGTAAGACATGATATTTGGCCTGCTCATCTGTTTATGGCAAGATTATTTAATGTGAAAACAATTTTAATCAATGCGAATCTATACAGTGAATCATCGCGCCTTAAATCCCCTTTTCTGATCTTTAATCAATGGGTATTCAAGCATTTTAATTTGATCCTTACACCCTCAAAAAGAATAACGGAGAGCTTTAAAAAACTAGTGCCGCATACAGAAACATATATTACAGGTGACAGTCGTTTTGATCAATTAATTTTAAGAAAAAACAACAATCAGCAACCCTCTGTTTTAGAAAACACATCGAATGCAAAGACCATTATATTCGGCAGTATCGATAAAACAGATTACGATATTATTTTTAAAACGCTTAAACAATTTTATCCTAAAGGAGATGAGTCATTAAATGAAAAAGCAAACAAGCTAATATTTGTACCACACGAAGTAGATGATCGTTCAATTAGCGAGTTAATATCAATGCTTAAGGAATTAGATTTTGACTATACACTGTATAGTCAAAATAAAATATCTAAAGCAAATCTTGTTATAGTAGACAGCGTAGGTATTTTAGCCGATTTATACAAACACTCTGACCTTGCATACATTGGAGGGGGTTTTGGAAAAGAAAAGTACTTTGGCCAATCAGGTGTTCATTCAGTGATTGAACCCTGTGCCTATGGATTAATTAGCTGCTTCGGTCCAAACATTAACATCCTAGATGAAGCTGTTGAAATGGTAGAAAAGGGGATTGGTTTTATCGTTGAAAATCAAGCTGATTTTATGTCTTGTTTTGCCTTTTTGGAAGATGATAAGTTTTTGAGAAAATTAAAGCAAAAGACGGAAGAATATTTATCTTTCAAATCTGGAGCATCTAACAAAATAATCAATTATATTGGTTAAAAAGTCTTTATTATGACAGAGAATCAAGAAATACTCATCATTGGAAATGGGAGTTCAGTTTTGGATTTTAACTATGGCGAAATTATTGATCGTTTCCAAAATGTGGCGAGAATTAATAATTATGAAGCAGAATCATTTAAAGAAAATGTTGGACAAAAGACTGACATATGGTTTCATGGTGCGAATAAAAAAGTAAGACCTCGAAATGTGGTTCCGAACAAAGTCATTGTCTTCGTTCCATCTTCTGTTTATGAGAAATTTTACGACCTAATGGAGGTTAGAATTAAAGAAAGACAAGATCTTGACAAAAGCCAGTACGATCTGGTACCATTAGAGAAAATATACGAATACGAAAAATTAATTCAATCCGACAGAGTTACCACAGGAACAAGTTCAATCTTATGGGCGCTAGAAAATTATAAAAGTGTCGTTATTCATGGATTTGATTTTTTTATAGATTCAAGAGAGCATTACTTTGATTCAAAATTTAAAAAATGGATCTACAATAATTTATACACTTTGGGTAAAAAACACAATACTCAAATTGAAATGGATTATATACACCACCAAATCAAAATTGGAAGAATTAAATTACTTAAAAATCATATTTCAAGCCAGTGAATATAGTCTCTATTATCCCCGCTAGAGGAGGAAGCAAAGGAGTGCCTAATAAGAACAAAAGACTTTTCTTAGGACACCCACTTGTGGCTCATTCAATAATGTATGCCCAATCATCAAATAAAATTTCAAAAACGTTTGTAAGCACAGATGATTTAGAGATTATGCAAATTTCCAAAAAGTATGGTGCAGAGGTCATCGAAAGACCTGCAAATATTTCTGGAGATAAGTCGACTACCGAATCTGCTATTGAACATGCAATTTCGTGTATGGAGGAGAAGCCAGATGTAATCGTATTACTCCAGCCCACAAGTCCAATTAGACCAAAAGATTCCTTAGATAAAGCTTTAGATAGTTTTATAACACAGAAAAAGGATTCTCTATTATCATTGTCTCCCACGCATAATTTCTTTTGGCAACTTTCTGATAATGTTGCTAAGCCTCACTATGATTTTATGAATAGACCCATGAGGCAACAAATGAAACAAGAAGACATTCGTTACATTGAAAATGGTTCACTCTACATATTCAACACAAATCATTTTTTAAAACATTCAAATCGTCTTGGAGGGGATATTGGTTATATCATTTTTGATGAAGACTATTCTAAAGAAATTGATACAGAGTTTGATTTTATTTTCTTGGAGCTTCTAGGGAAAAATTTAGGATGATAAAATATATATGCCCTTAATACAATTGGTTGCAGAATTGGTGCTGTCAAAAAAGAAACCCCTTCAAGTTGAAGGGGTTTTCTTCGTTTTTCTGTGACCTCGGCAGGATTCAAACC
>JABAYZ010000293.1:0-6063 GCA_018608735.1 Flavobacteriaceae bacterium
TGTTGGAAAATTTAAATTTTGCACAGTACAAATTTGGTAATTTTTTTTGAATGAATGCGATTAACCAGCTAATAACTGATATTAAAGAGAATAAGATTGCGCCCATTTATTTTTTAATGGGTGAGGAAGCCTACTATATTGATGTCATTTCCGATTATATTGAATCCAATGTATTGGCCGAGGATGAAAAAGGGTTTAACCAGATGGTGATGTATGGAAAAGAAACGTCCATTCTAGATATTGTTTCTAATGCGAAACGCTATCCTATGATGGCTGAGCGTCAGGTGATCATTGTAAAGGAAGCGCAAAATCTTATCAAAACCATAGAACAGCTTGTAGATTATGCCAAAAACCCACAACCTACAACGGTTTTGGTTTTTAATTATAAATACAAAACGTTAGATAAACGAAAAGCACTTTATAAAACACTTTCTAAATCAGCCGTTGTTTTTGAAAGTAAAAAAATATATGAAGATAAAATCCCCAGCTGGATTCAAAATGCTTTAAGGACTAAACAAATTACAATAACTCCAAAAGCAGCCTTAATGCTTACTGAGTTTTTAGGTAATGATTTGAGTAAAATTGCTAATGAACTCAACAAGTTAGAATTTGTTGTAGGGGATCAAAAAGAAGTCACCCCTGAAATTATCGAAGAAAATATTGGAATTTCTAAAGATTTTAACAATTTTGAGCTTCAAAAAGCGATTGGACATTTGGATCATAAAAAGGCGTATCAAATCGTTAATTATTTTGCTCAGAATTCAAAACAACATCCTTTTGTGTTGACGATATCTATCTTGTATATGTATTTTACAAAATTAATGAAATTACATACCGTTCCCGATAAAAATCCTGGATCGGTTGCAAAAGCATTGGGTGTCAACCCCTATTTTGTTAATGAATATATAGCCGTATCTCGAAACTTTCCTATGAAACGCATTAGTGGAGTTCTACAAACGCTACGAACCTATGACACAAAAAGTAAAGGAGTTGGTGCCAATCTAAGCCCAAGAGATTTGTATAACGAGCTCATTTATAACATCCTTAAATAGCGCGTTAGAATCTTATTTTTATTTGAACATTAGTTTGCTCAATTGCTGAAGAAACTAGGGTTTTAATTTTGTCTTCAGATAATTCTACATTTACTTTGTTTATTAGAATTTGGTTATTAAATATCCATGCTACAGTTTCTAAAACGGCCGCATTACGTATGATATCAGAATTCCAAAGCTCCATAAATAGTTCTTTCCAAATCCTACTAGGCGATGTTGTAAGTTGAAAAGTAATTTGATATAAAGATGATATATAATTTTTTACAATTAAAGTCTTACCAGAAAAATTCTGTTTGAGTTGTATGTGTTCTGGAGCTGAAAAGAAACGCAGCGAACCATCTTTAGGTATGTTCATATGTAATGCAATTTGGGGTATGCAAATATAAATATATAAAAAAATAATTAAATAATTAAATAATACTAGGGTTTAATCTACAACAGATTTACATGCAAAAATAGCCGCACCAATAATTCCCGCATTGTTTTTTAGTTCAGCAGCCTTAATCGGAGTTTGAATGTCTATATAGCCTTCAAATTTCTCCATTTTTTTACTAACGCCACCGCCGATGATAATCAGATCAGGATTAAAGGTTTGTTCCACGTGATTTAAAAAGAAATTCACGCGTTTTGCCCAAGCTTTGAAACTCCAATCTTCACGTTTCCGTGCAGAATCTGCAGCAAAGGATTCCATAATATCCCCTTTTCTTCCATACATACGACCTAATTCAAAATTAGATAATAATTGACCGTTAAAAAATACTCCAGAACCAATACCAGTTCCAAGAGTAATCGTAATTACCAAGCCCATTTGGTTTTTTCCAACGCCAAATTCCATGACCCCCATAGCTGCTGCATCGGCATCATTAACGATGTAAAAGTCATTACCAATTTTGGCTTTAAACAATGCATCTACTTGTGTGTATTGCCATGATTTATCGAGATTGCCATACTGCATGGCTTTTCCGTTTTTAATCACGGTTGGAAATGAAATACCTACAGGGCCTTTCCATTCAAAGTTATCTATAAGCGTTTTTAGTTCGTTGCCCACAAGATCAGGAGTAGCGGGTTGGGGGGTTGGTACACGCAATCGATCACTGAGTAGCTCTCCTGTTTCAGTATCTACAATGGCGCCTTTGATGCCAGTTCCTCCGATGTCTATGCCTAAAATTTTCATTTGTATTTTTTAAAATTAATCTGTAATTTCTTTGAGTCGTTCTCGAAAATCGTATTGCAAATCTTCGTGTAATTTTATAATTTTTTTCTCAATGTTATCAACCTGCTTCAAATAGATGTTGGTGAGCGTAACATTGTTTTTTATTGAGGGTGTGAATGTTTTAAGTTTGTAACAATAATAGAGGAGGAGTTCAACTTCAGTTTCTTTATTGTTGGAGTAGCGCGCATGTTTTTTGAGCATCCGTAAAATTTTCCGCACACTTTTTTTGATGTAAAAATAGCTTTTGGTGTTGATGTCCTCAAACAGTAAATTAGCCTCTTCTTTAATGCCTTCAATGTAATAGGCTTCATCGTCCGATTCAAAAAGCAAATAGGTGAGTAGCTCTTTGTTTTCCAATTTAAACCGTGCTAATCGCAGACAAAGTGTCTTTAAATCTTCAGGATTTAAGGTTTCTAATTCTTTTTTGAGTTGTACAACTGTAGCTGCTTTCATAGCGATTGTAATAATACAATTTTTATAGAAGCAACGCAAATGAGAAAAGGAAAGTCTAATGACTTCCCCCATTATGTTTAAATAATTTAGCCAATTGACAGGACTAAAATTCGCGTGTAATTAATTGATTGTGAAGAAAAGCGATGGGGCTTCACTACGATATAAATATATAAAAAAAATCGCTACACTTTTAAATAATCGTATTTTTGCTTTCGCATTATGGATTCAATTACACAAATAGTATTAGGCGCCGCTTGTGGCGAAGCCGTTCTCGGAAAAAAAATTGGTAACCGCGCCTTGCTTTTTGGCGCCATTGGAGGTACAATTCCAGATTTGGATGTGTTTGTTGGTAAACTGCTTTTTAACAATGAGATTGATGCAATGGCGTTTCATCGGGGCTTTATGCACTCGTTTTTGTTTGCAATCCTTGGAGCAATCGGTTTTGGAATGCTCGTATTTTGGATCTATAATCGTGGGAAACGCTATGGTATGACTACTCAAAAAGAGTGGATGTGGTTGTTTTTTGCCTCTATTTTCACCCATCCTATTTTAGATTCATTTACGGCTTATGGCACACAACTCTTTGCGCCCTTTTCAGATTATAGAGTCGCATTCAATACTATCGCCGTTGCTGATCCGATGTATACCCTTCCTTTTTTAATTGCCTTAATTATTATGATGTGTTTTAAACGCACGTCTCTTAAACGGCGTTTATTTTTACAGATCGGTCTAGGCGTTAGCTCAGTGTATATGCTGTTCACGCTTGTTAACAAGTACCATGTGCATGGCGTGTATAAACAAGCATTGGCAGCACAACAAATTGATTATTTGCGCTTTCAAACACAACCTACCATTTTGAATAATATTTTGTGGTATGGCATAGCCGAAACTACTGATGCCTACTATGTGGGTTTTTATTCGATTTTAGATTCAGAAGCCACGGTAAACAAATGGCACAAACTTCCAAAAAATCACGAACTGATTGATGGTATGCCTACGGATTTAGAAACCCTTGCTTGGTTTAGTGATGGGTATTATAATTTGAGTGAAACAAATAAATCAGAGACGTTTTTATTTAAAGATTTACGTTACCCCTTAATGGACGAAAACGATCCAAATTCTTCTATTTTCAAATTCACCATTACCAAAACAAACGACCGTTGGATAGCTGCTCCTTTTTATGTATCCGATATCAACGATGGTGCTAAAGCGGCGTTTTGGACGCGTCTAAAAGGAATTTAAGTCAACACTCCCACAGTTTTCATACAAGCTTTCATCTGTTGGTATGTACGCTTGATGTCATTATCCAATCCAATCGAAAAACGGATCAACCCATCACTGAGTCCCATTTCCTTTTGTTCATCTTCAGGAATCTCTGAGGATGTTGAACTTCCTGGTGCACTAAACAAGGTTTTATAAAACCCTAAACTCACCGCCAAATAGCCCAAATTTTCTTTTTGCATCAGTTCCATTAATGCGTTGGCTTTTTCTAAACTGCCAGCATCTATAGTTAATATACCACCAAATCCGTATTCGTCATTCATCATAGATTTGAAAATGTCATGAGACGGATGAGCTTTAAGTCCGGGATATACCGTTTTTAGGCCATCACGTTCAAATTGTTCTGCCAAATACAAAGCATTAGCACTGTGTTGTTTCATCCGAATATGAAGCGTTCTTAAATTTTTTAATATCGAAGCCGCTGGCCGGCTATCCATCGTAGACCCAAATAACATGGCAGCACCATCAATTACACTTCTTAAACTGTCAATCATGTCTTGTGTACCACAAACCACGCCACCAATAGTATCGCTAGTTCCATTGATAAACTTGGTTAAGCTATGGATCACTACATCAGCACCATATTCATTTGGTGAAATTGATAAGGGAGAGAAAGTATTATCGACTACCAATTTTAAATTATACTTTTTTGCAAGTGCCGCCAGTCCTTGAATATCAGCCACTTCCAAAAGTGGATTACTCACGGATTCACAATACAATACTTTAGTTTGTGGGGTAATGGCAGCCTCTACAACATCGAGCTTAGTAATATCAACAAAGCTCGTTTGAATGTTTAGTTTTGGTACAAAATTCTTTAAAAAGGTATAAGTCCCTCCATAAATCGTCCGGCTGGACACCACGTGATCCCCAGCCCCACAAAGCTGCATAAGTACCGCCGTAATCGCACCCATTCCAGAACCAAATACATTTGCCGTTTCCGTGCCTTCCATTGCTGCTAGGGCTTTTCCGAGATATAAATTTGATGGCGTCGTGTGACGTGCATATAAATGACACCCCTCAGTATGGCCTTGAAAAGTGTCAGACATTGTTTTTGCAGAGACAAAACTAAAGGTCGTCGCATCTGAAATTGAAGGGTTAACCCCTCCGAATTCTCCAAAATATTGTAAATCTTGTATGTTATCTGCGGGTTTAAAAGCCATGGTTGTTATGTTTTGTTATTTATTCAAATTTCATAATATTTAGAGTTATAAACAACAACTTTATTTATTTGTAATAAATAAATCTATTTATAGGTATTTATATAGATAATAAATTTATATTTTTGATAAAAACTATTTTTAACTAGAAAATTATCCACAATGAAATTAGATGCTATTGATACCCAATTATTGAATTTTCTTCAAGACGATGCGAAACAAACCAACAAAGAACTGGCCTCAAAACTAGATATGTCAGTAACAGCGGTTTATGAGCGTATAAAAAAACTAGAAAAAGCAGGGGTGATTGATAAGTATGTTGCCTTACTTAATAAAGAAAGTATTGGAAAAGCCTTTGTAGCCTTTTGTCATATCAAATTGGTGAAACATTCTCAAGTATTGGTAAATCAATTTGAAAAAGAAATTGCTACTATTGATGAAGTTTTAGAAGCCTACCACTTGAGTGGAGATTATGATTACTTACTCAAAGTACACGTAAAAGACATGGCGACTTTTAGAGAGTTTATGGTGAATAAGCTTACCAATATTGCTCATATTGGGAGTAACAATAGTATGTTTGTGATTTCGGAAGTAAAACATACGACTGCTGTCAATATTTAAACATTAATTTATTCTTCCATTGAATATATGTTTGTATTTTTGTTAGAACTTTAAAACCAAATTATTATGAAATCATATGATGTTGCTATCATAGGATCTGGACCTGGTGGTTATGTTGCTGCCATTCGTTGTGCACAACTAGGATTGAAAACTGCAATTGTTGAAAAATATGCTACTCTAGGGGGTACATGTCTGAATGTAGGCTGTATTCCAAGTAAAGCATTGTTGGATTCATCACATCATTACGAAGATGCTGTAAAGCATTTTGAAGATCACGGTATTGAAA
>JABAYZ010000293.1:6073-9731 GCA_018608735.1 Flavobacteriaceae bacterium
AAATTAAAGTCAATCTTGAAAAAATGATTGGTCGTAAACAAGCTGTAGTCGACCAAACAACAGGAGGAATTGATTTTCTAATGACCAAAAATAAAATTGATGTCTATCATGGAATGGGAGCGTTTAAAGATGCAACTCATATTACCATCAGTGGAGACACAACTGAAGAAATTGAAGCTAAATATAGCATTATTGCAACGGGAAGTAAGCCCACAACTTTACCATTTGCAACAGTAGATAAAGACCGTATTATCACCTCTACTGAAGCGTTGAAATTAAAAGAAATTCCTAAACACTTAATCATTATTGGTGGTGGCGTAATTGGATTGGAATTAGGACAAGTTTACAAACGTTTGGGTTCAGAGGTCACAGTAATCGAGTATATGGATCGTATCATTCCAACAATGGATGCTGGGCTGTCTAAAGAATTAAATAAAGTATTCAGAAAACAGAAATTTAAGATCAATGTTTCACATAAAGTGACCGCTGTAAAACGAAATGGTGATGAGATTACAGTAACTGCAGAGAATAAAAAAGGTGAACTTGTGGAGTTCAAAGGCGATTATTGTTTAGTCTCTGTTGGACGAAGCCCTTATACAGCCGGTTTAAATGCAAACTCTGCAGGGGTTAAATTAACAGACCGTGGTCAAGTAGAAGTGAATGCTCACCTACAAACCTCGGCATCTAATATTTATGCCATTGGCGATGTTGTCAAAGGCGCCATGTTGGCCCATAAAGCCGAAGAAGAAGGGGTGTTTGTTGCGGAAACAATTGCTGGACAAAAACCACATATCAATTATAATTTAATTCCTGGCGTGGTCTACACATGGCCTGAGGTGGCTTCAGTTGGAAAAACGGAAGAACAGTTAAAGGAACAAGGTGTCGCTTATAAATCGGGACAATTTCCAATGCGTGCATTGGGTCGAAGTCGTGCGAGTATGGATTTGGATGGTTTTGTAAAAATACTAGCGGATCAAACTACCGACGAAATTTTGGGCGTACATATGATTGGAGCACGTTGTGCAGATCTAATTGCTGAAGCTGTTGTGGCCATGGAATTTAGAGCCTCTGCCGAAGATGTTTCTAGAATGTCACATGCACATCCAACGTTTGCCGAAGCGATCAAAGAAGCAGCCTTAGCGGCTACCGAAGATCGCGCATTACATATCTAAATTTTTTCTAAAATAGTGATATAACCCTCCAAGTCGGAGGGTTTTTTTGGTTTTATGCTTAAAGTTTTATCGTTCAATTTCATTTAGTTATTTTTTTTTAATATATTTAACTAATTGATTGCTAGTAGTTTGTCTAATTATTGATTAAAAAAATTAAACAAAACTTGTACTAACAGATTTGTGACATATAAAATGCTCCAATGATAAAAACCAGATCTAATTTTGAAACACAGTTACGTACCAAATAAATTAACCGATAAGGCACTTGTGAATTTAATTGTTACTTCCAAGGATCCTTTACTTTTTAAAGTACTGTATGAACGCTATAAACTAATTATATTTAATAAATGTTTAAGTTTTTCAAAAAACAGTCAAGAAGCCGAAGATATTTGCCAAGACATATTTTTAAAACTACTATTTAAAATCCATACGTTTAATGGCGATTCAAAATTTTCTACTTGGTTATATGCCTTTACCTATAACCATTGTGTGAACTACTACCATAGAAACAAGTTTAATAAGTATGAAAAAATTGCAATGAATATCGAACAGATGTGTGATGAAACTTCAGTTCAAACCAATGACGAGGACATTAATCAATTGATTCGACTAAAAAAATTAAACGAAGCGATGAGCTTAATTCCTATTGAGGATAAGGAAATATTAATATCAAAGTATCAAGATTATAAAAGCATTAAAGACCTCATGAAAATATATAGTGTAGGGGAAAGTGCTATTAAAATGAGAATAAAACGTGCTAAGGAAAAACTCTTAGGAGTTTACAAAGTGGTATATTTTGAGTCTGCAAGCTAAATTTTTATTTTTTATTTCTTTTGTTATAATTTTTATCCCCTCTAGTTTGCGGCTTCTTATACTTTTTAGCAATAATAAACTTATAGGATCCTCCTAAGTTTTCCTTTTTATTTTTATCTTTTTTATCATGAAAAGCTGGGCCAGGGGCATCTTCATCCCTTTGTTTGTGAGGATTATAAGGCTCTTTTAGTTGAGGACGTTCTTCTTCAATAAGTTCTTTTGAAATTTCGACAACATCAGGTATGTCCAAAGTTTCAATGCTCATTTTCATTAGTGTTTCAATAGCATCCTTAGCATCAGCTTCGTTTTCTTTTGAAAGTAGTATACTCGTTCCTTTACGTTTTGCACGCCCCGTTCGTCCAATTCTATGCATATAATTTTCTGGATATTCAGGCGTATCAAAATTGATTACATGTGAAACATCATCGATATCCAATCCACGTGCCATAACATCTGTTGCTACCAAAATCCTATTGAAACCTTCTCTAAATTGTTCAATACTTCGCAAACGGTAATTCTGTGTTTTATTGGAATGTATTACACAACAGTCATCATTAAACACCTCTTCGAGAGATTCAAACAATCGATCCGCCATTCGTTTGTTTGAAACGAAAATGAGTACCCTATAATACGCTTCGCGATCCTCCATCAGAAATCGAATTAAATTGACTTTTGTATAGTAGTTAGGCACATCGTAACGAAACTGCATAATGTTATCTAGTGGTGTTCCAGAAAGCGCTACTGAAATACGTTCAGGGTTGGTGAAGAAGTCAGTAATCAAAGCATCGACATCTGACGTCATTGTTGCCGAAAACATAATGTTTTGACGACGCTCTGGAAGCAAATCAAAAATATTAATCAATTGGTGTCTAAAGCCCAAATCGAGCATGACATCTACTTCATCAATAACCAATTTTTGAATACTTTTAAGTTGAAGCACACGACTTAAGGCTAAATCATATAAACGCCCGGGAGTAGCCACAAGAATGTCAATTCCTTCGGAGATTTGCTGTTTTTGAGTATTAATGTTAGTCCCACCATAAACCCCTAAGACACGATTATTTGTATAACTATTTAATTCATTTAAAGACTCTACAACCTGAACAACCAACTCCCTTGTTGGTACCAAAATTAGCACACGAGGATTTTCTTGAATGGTATACTTAAGATTTCTAAGTAGAGGCAAAGAGTAAGCAAGGGTTTTACCTGTACCTGTTTGTGCAATTCCAACAACATCTTTTCCTGCACAAATCACATTAAAAGAGGCCTCTTGAATGGGCGTAGGTTCAATAAATCCTAAATCCTTTAGCGCATTGCTCAAAGGGGCGGTCAATTTAAAGTCTTCAAAAGATAGCATTGGAAATAATTTTGAGCCAAAGGTAAGGTATTCTTATAAAGTGACGATTTATTATTTAGAACTGATTAACTTTGTATTGAAAATAATTAGTCATTGCGTCAGCATAAAGAAACTACACTCCGTTCCGTAGAAGAGTTTAAAACTCGACTATTAGTTTGGGCCCAACAATTTGAAACTGTTGTTTGGCTAGATTCTAATCAGTACCTACAACCTCATAGTAGCTATGATTCTATCTTAGCATTGGATGCGTTTACAGGAATTCAGACCGATTCTGTCAATGGGTTTAAAAAATTAAAAGAGTACCAATCCATCACCA
>JABAYZ010000285.1:0-1097 GCA_018608735.1 Flavobacteriaceae bacterium
TAACACCATTTTCAGTGAGGTAATCCGTATTTGTATCGCCTTTTAAAAACCATAATAATTCATAAATAATAGATTTCAGATGCAGTTTTTTGGTGGTCACCATTGGAAAGCCTTCACTAAGATCGAAACGCATTTGGTGTCCAAACACACTTTTTGTGCCTGTGCCTGTGCGGTCTCCTTTTTCATTTCCATTGTCTAACACGTGCGATACAAGGTCTAAATACTGCTTCATTCTAATGTCGTTTTATATAAGTTAAAAATAAAAAAAGCTTCAATCTTAAAGAAATTGAAGCTTATAATAATTTTAAAAGTTATTAACTATTTAGCCAATAATTGTACCAGCAATCGTTGCCGATAAAAGCGAAGCGATTGTCCCGCCTATAAGTGCTTTAATTCCAAATTCCGAAAGTGTTTTTCGTTGTCCTGGAGCCAAAGAGCCAATCCCTCCAATTTGAATGCCTATCGAAGCAAAGTTGGCAAATCCACAAAGCATATAGGTTGCCATAATGATGGATTTTTCATATTTTAAATGTAGGAGATTCAAAGGATTTTTTAAATCTGCCAATTGAATATAGCCCACAAATTCACTTGCGGCGAGTTTTATCCCCAAGAGCTGTCCCATAAGTGCAACATCTTCTTTGGCAATCCCAATTAACCACATGAGTGGTGCAAAGGCATAGCCCAAAATAAACTCTAAAGAAAATGTTTTATAAGATGTATGTGAGGCCACCCAGTCGTTTAAAGTTGTCAAATCGCCAATCCAACCAAGGATACCGTTAATCATGGCAATAAAAGCTAAAAACACCAAGAGCATGGCGCCAATGTTTAATGCTAACTTTAACCCTTCAGTGGTGCCGTTTGCAATGGATTCTAAAATATTTGAACCAATTTTTTCTTGTGAAATGTGAATTTCATTATCGATTGCTTCCACTTGAGGATAGAGCATTTTTGAAATCACAATCGCTCCAGGTGCAGCCATTACAGAAGCGGTGAGCAAGTGTTTTGCATAAAATAAGCGCAAGGTTTCATCTTCGCCACCAAGAAATCCAATATAGGCTGCCAAAACACCACCGGCAACAGTTGCCATACCTCCAATC
>JABAYZ010000285.1:1107-7108 GCA_018608735.1 Flavobacteriaceae bacterium
GTAATATTTCGGAACGGTTCATTTTTTCTAAATACGCCTTAATCATTAAGGGCGATTCTGTTTGTCCTAAAAATATATTTCCTGCAACACTTAAGCTTTCTGCACCAGAAACCTGAAGGAGTTTGCTAAGCAACCACGCCAGTCCTTTCACAACACGTTGAATAATACCCAAATAAAATAAAACTGATGTCAAGGCAGAAAAGAAAATAACAGTTGGTAAAATTGAAATGGCAAATGTTACTAAAGGCGCTTCAATTTCACCTGTAGAAAACGCTGCGAATAGAAACTTTGTACCTTCCATTGTAAAATCTAGCACGGCAATAAACAAACTGCCAACCCATTCAAAAAAAGATTGAACAAAAGACACTTTAAGAACGCCTATCGCTAAAATAATTTGAGCACCCAAACCAAAGCCTACGGTTCTCCAGTTGATTGCTTTTCGGTTTGCACTTAAAAGGTAAGAAATCAAAACCAAAACCAACATACCAAGAAGGCCTCTTAGAAAACTATTCAAAGTAAACCCTTGACTGGATACAATTTCAGAGGTTGATTCCTGCGCAACAATCGACTGCATATTTGTAAATACCACAAATATAATTAGCATTAATTTTTTCATACGGACTGTTGTTATCTTTTAGAGATTTCGTCTCTTAATTTAGCAGCAGTTTCATAATCTTCATTTGCAACTGCCTTTTTTAGTAATTTTTGTAATTCATCAATGGATTTGGGGGGATTTTTTTTGGAGGTAGATTCTATTTCTTCAGTTTCAAATTCTAAATCCTCAAAAAGCAAAGCATCTTCAGGATGACCTTCGGGGTTTTCTTTTTTTGGATCAGTTTTTAAAATAATTCCTGCTTTCTCTAAGATGTTTTTGTAGGTGAATATGGGTGCAGAAAATCGCAATGCCAATGCAATAGCATCACTGGTTCTAGCGTCAATAACCTCTTCGAGATCGTCACGTTCACAAATAAGTGAGGCATAAAAAACACCATCTACGAGTTTGTGAATAATGACTTGTTTTATAACAATATCAAAACGGTCTGAAAAGTTTTTAAATAGATCATGGGTTAAAGGTCTTGGAGGTTGGATGTCTTTTTCTAAAGCGATAGCAATAGATTGCGCTTCGAAAGCTCCAATGACAATTGGAAGTTTTCGTTGCCCATCCACTTCACTCAAAATCAAAGCGTAAGCACCGCTTTGAGTTTGGCTGTATGAAATACCTTTTATGTTGAGACGAACTAAACTCATAAGTTATAAGACAAAGAACAGTTTTAATTCGTAAAGTACCAAACCCTTGACAAATAAGTTTTGGATTAAAATAAAACATAGATGACTTTAAATCTAACTATAAATAATAGTGTTTATGCATTTTGGGTCTTGAAAACTTTTAATTTTTCGATCAATTTAGGAACCACTTCAAAAGCATCTCCTACAATACCATAGTCGGCAGCTTTGAAAAATGGTGCTTCAGGATCCGTATTAATAACCACTTTAATTTTTGAGGAATTGATCCCTGCCAAATGTTGTATCGCTCCCGAAATTCCAATCGCAATATACAGGTTTGTAGCCACAGGTTTCCCTGTTTGTCCTACATGTTCACTATGCGGTCTCCAGCCTAAATCAGATACAGGTTTTGAGCATGCTGTTGCAGCCCCAAGGACATCTGCCAATTCTTCAATCATACCCCAGTTTTCAGGGCCTTTTAATCCACGACCTGCGGATACCACAACTTCGGCATCTGCAATAGTGACTTTGTCACTTGCTTTATCTACTGAAGTGACGCTTGTGGACGAAGAGGTCAAACTAGGAGCAAATTCTTCTAGTTGAGCAGCGGCCGAATGTTCCACCAATCCAAATGAATTATTAGAAACACCTACAATTTTCACAGCAGTTGAAATTTCAGTATTACAAAAGGCTTTGTTTGTAAACGCAGAGCGCTTTACGACAAAAGGACTTAGACTTGAAGGTGTTGCTACCACATTAGATGCATAACCTGCTTTTAGTCCTACAGCCAAAAGTGGAGCAATATAACGACTATCGGCACTCGCACTTAAAATCACAACCGTTGCATCTTCTTTTTCGGCGGCTTGTTTAATGGCGTTTGCATAAATTTTAGCATTAAACTCAGCTACTGCGTTTATGTTTAATACTTTTTCTACGCCATAGGTTCCGAGCTCAGTAGCTTGGCCAGCATTGAATGTCAGTGCCACTAGAGTTGTGCCCATGGCATCAGCGACAGCTTTGCCGTATGACGCAGCTTCAAGAGCTGCTTTTTTAAAATTTCCTTGGTTGGATTCTGTATATACTAAAACGGACATGTGTCTTTTTTTTAAATGAATTAAATAACTTTTGCTTCGTTATGAAGAAGGTTGATGAGTTCATCAATATTATCGGCTTCTACTAATTTAACAGCACCACGAGGGGCTGGTTTTTCGAAAGAAACAGAATGTGTTTCTGAAGCTTCATTAGCCGGTTCGACCACAGTGAGTGGTTTTTTCCGCGCCATCATAATGCCTCTCATATTAGGAATTCTTAAGTCACTTTCCTCAACCAATCCTTTTTGGCCACCAATAACGAGTGGTAAAACGGTTGAGACCGTTTCTTTTCCTCCATCAATTTCGCGAACTGCTGTGGCATTTGTACCATCAATTTCTAAGCTTATACAATTGGTTACAAAATTAGCGTCGATCATTGCTGCTAGCATTCCAGGAACCATCCCTCCATTGTAATCAATAGATTCTCGACCAGCGATTATAAGGTCATAAGCACCTTCTTTTGCGGCTGCAGCTAAGTACGTAGCTACCGTATGCCCATCTACAGCTTCTGCGTTTACACGAATTGCTGCATCTGCGCCAATGGCAAGTGCTTTTCGGAGTGTTGGCTCCGTTTCTGCGCCACCAACACTGATAACATCAACTGTTGCGTTTTGTTTTTCTTTAAACCACATGGCACGGGTCAGTCCAAATTCATCATTTGGATTTATGACATATTGCACTCCGTTGGTGTCAAATTTAGTATCTCCTTCGGTAAAATTAATTTTAGAAGTCGTGTCGGGAACATGACTAATACATACTAATAGTTTCATTTTTTTGTTCTATTTATAATAGTCTACGAAAGTAAATAAAAAACTTTAAATTTCCTATGCATGCATAGGAAATTTTAGTGAAATCTTGTAATTATAATTGAGTATTATTCTTATTTTTGTACCTCATAAAATTCAATTAATGAAAACAATTCAGTTTAGAGAGGCAATATGTGAAGCGATGAGTGAAGAAATGCGTCGCGACGAAAGCATTTATTTAATGGGTGAAGAAGTTGCCGAGTACAATGGTGCTTATAAAGCATCCAAAGGAATGTTGGATGAATTTGGCGCTAAACGTGTTATAGACACCCCAATTGCCGAGTTAGGATTTTCAGGAATTGCAGTGGGATCAACCATGACAGGCAACCGTCCTATTGTTGAGTATATGACCTTTAACTTTTCATTAGTTGGAATTGATCAGATTATAAATAATGCGGCTAAAATCAGACAAATGTCTGGAGGCCAGTTTAAATGCCCAATTGTTTTTAGAGGGCCAACAGGATCTGCGGGTCAGTTAGGGGCTACGCATTCACAGGCTTTCGAGAATTGGTTTGCAAATTGCCCAGGGCTTAAAGTGATTGTCCCATCAAATCCGTATGATGCAAAAGGATTATTAAAAGCAGCTATCCGTGATGACGATCCCGTAATTTTTATGGAAAGTGAGCAGATGTATGGCGATAAGGGTGAAGTTCCGGAAGGCGAATATATTTTACCAATTGGAGTTGCAGAAATTAAACGCGAAGGTACGGATGTCACTATAGTGTCCTTTGGAAAGATTATCAAAGAAGCCTACATTGCTGCTGATACTTTAGCCAAAGAAGGTATATCTTGTGAAATAATCGATTTAAGAACGGTACGTCCACTAGATATTAATACCATTTTGGAATCGGTTAAAAAAACAAACCGTTTGGTAATTCTAGAAGAAGCATGGCCTTTTGGAAATGTGTCCACGGAGATTACATATCAAGTTCAAGAAAAAGCATTTGATTTCTTAGATGCTCCAATTATAAAAATCAACACAGCGGATACACCGGCTCCATATTCTCCAGTCCTATTAAAAGAATGGTTGCCTAATAATGAAGATGTTGTAAAAGCGGTAAAAAAGGTCTTATATAAATAAGGTTTTTACGGTTTTTACGTTCTGATTGTTGATGAAATATAAATTATGAAACACCACTTACTAACTATAGTATTGATTTTTTCAATACATGTTTCTGCGCAAACGAGGGTTAGTGGAGTGATTTATGATCAAGATAAGGAACCGGTTGCATTTGCAAATGTTCTCTTTATGAATTCTTCTGAAGGCGTTATCTCGGACTTTGATGGACAATTTGTATTAGAATCTGAAAATGACCATACTTCAATAGTGGTCTCCTTTGTTGGATTTGAAACAACAGCACTACAACTTAAATCCAAGAGTACTACTGGGCTTGAAATTGTTTTACAAAAGGGCTTTGAGCTCGATGAGGTTCTACTTGTCAATAAACCCAAAGAACGTTTAAAAAAGAAAGAAAACCCAGCCTACAAAATAATGAAAGGCATTTGGGCGAATAATAAAAAAAACGGACTTAACCTCGTTGATGCTTACGCCTATAAAAAATATACGTCGACAGAAGTAGGGCTTAATAATATGGATCAGAAGTTTTTAAAAACACTTCTAAAAGCGGATTACGATTCAGTGGTTTCTATTATCAAACAGGATAAGCGCAATAAAAAGTTCTACGTTCCAATCTATTTAAATGAAAAGTTAGAGACAGTCTATGGAGATAATACGCTAGATAAATCTCTGCAGCAAATACAGGCAGAAAAAGAAATCGGAATCCAACAAGATGGGTTTGTATTTGATCAAATTAGTAATATTTTCCAAAAAATGAATGTGTATGGCAATAGCATTCAGCTTCTAAATAAATCATTCGTCAGTCCTTTGTCAACAGAGGGTTTTGCGTCCTATGATTATGTTTTACAGGACAGTATTGTGTCGAATTCTGGAACTAAATACAGGATTTATTTTTTTCCTCGAAGAGAAGGCGATTTAGTGTTTGAAGGCGATTTTGTAGTAACCGATAGCATCTTTGCGATTAATTCTATAAGCATGCGTGTCAACCCCAAAATCAACCTAAACCTTGTGCGCAACCTCTATTTTGAAAAAACGTTTACGATCAAAAATGACAGTGTATTTTTGCCCAAAAATAACGTCTACGAAGCGGATTTTACCTTATTAACAAAAAGTGAGAAAGAGAAAGGACTCTATTTAAAACGTACAGAGACATTTGAAAACTACGATTTTGAAACGACCAGACCCCCTGAGTTTTATGACACTAAAGTCGTGAAGTACAAACAAAACCAGTTTCAAAAAAGTGATGAATTCTGGGCGGAAAATTTACCAGAAAATATAGACAATAGCGATACAGAGTCTGTATTGGAAAACCTTAAAGGCAACAAGAAAATAAAAAATATAACAGGCTTATTAAGAACGATCTCAAGCGGGTTTTTTAAAATCTCCAATTTCATTGAGTTTGGTTCGATTTGGAGCACTTTTGCGGTTAATGATATCGAAGGGTTTAAGGTCTCTGCAGGCTTCAGGTCTTTTAAAACATTAGACGATAGGTTCCGATTGAAAGGCAAATTGGCCTATGGTTTTGAGGACCAAAAATTCAAGTATCTACTAGATACAAAATACCTATTAACCTATAAACCAAGAATATCTGTAGGTCTTAGTTACCTGAATGATACGGAACAATTGGGCAGTCGGATTATTAACAGTTTAGGGAATACTTCGGCAGGATTTGGGACGACTTCACTTTTTAGTAGGGGAGAGAATTATTTTTTATCACGAGTAAAAAAAGTATCTGCAAATGTAAATGTGGAAGTTTTTAGAAATTTTCTGGTCGGGCTTAATTACTCTAATAATCAGATTGA
>JABAYZ010000285.1:7118-9503 GCA_018608735.1 Flavobacteriaceae bacterium
CGGCACCAGATCAATTTTCAATTGACTATTTTGATAAAAACCAACAAGCCATTAAATCGAATTTAGTTGACAATTCCGCAGAGCTCTATGTGTTATTCACCCCCAATAGAAATATATTTGGATATGGCGTTGAAAGAAAACCAGGCACAAATTTATATCCTTCTTTTTTGCTTAGTTATCAAAAAGGACTGGAAATTGGCGCAGGAAAAACGACATATTCAAAAGTATTGTTTTCTTATAACCAACCTTTAAAACTCGGAAAATTTGGAATTTTAAACAATACGCTTGAATCGGGTAAAGTTTTTGGAGATGCCCAATTATCGGTGCTAAGTCCAGTTCCGGCAAATCAAACCTACTCCCTAGTTGCAAATACATTTTCACTCCTAAATTATTATGATTTTGTGGTCGATCAATTTTTGGTTGGTCATTTTGAACATCACTTTAATGGGTATATTTTAAATAAAATTCCATTAATTAAAAAGCTAAAATTAAGAAGTGTAATAACTTTTAGGGGCGTGATTGGGAATATTTCAGATTCTAATAGAGAGATTAACCGGTCATCAATTATTTATAATGCGCCAAAAGAACTCTATTATGAGTATGGTTTTGGGGCAGAAAATATTGGTTTTGGAAATTTAAGAGTTTTTCGAATTGATTGTATTTGGAGTTCGGAATTTAATAACCCAAATAATTCTGCACCCAATTTTGGCGTTCGAATAGGGATGTCTCCCGACTTTTAAGATGAGAGTCGTTAGCGAATAGCCCTAATATTTTGACACATAACAAAGGGTAAAAACGGCTTGTTATAATTATGTTAATTTAGGTTTTTTAATTCCTTTACATTTTACTACATTTACGGCCGTAAAAATAAACACAATTACACTATGGAATCAATGATGATTTATATGCCTATAGGCATGGCGATTTTAGGACTTATCTATATGCTAATTAAGAAAAGCTGGGTAATGAAACAAGATGCAGGCGATGGAAAAATGAAAGAGATTTCTGATCACATTTACGAAGGTGCTTTAGCGTTTCTAAAAGCGGAGTACAGATTATTAACATTTTTTGTGATTGGGGCAAGTCTTATTTTAGCCGCAATTGCTTTTTATATGGATACGACCTACCTCATTGTGGTAGCCTTTGTGATTGGAGCTATATTTTCTGCATTTGCAGGAAACATAGGGATGAAAATTGCAACCAAAACAAATGTTAGAACAACACAAGCGGCTAAAACGAGTTTGCCAAATGCTTTAAAAGTATCGTTTGGTGGTGGAACCGTTATGGGACTAGGCGTTGCTGGATTAGCGGTCTTAGGTTTGACACTGTTCTTTATTATATTCTTCCAATTGTTTATGGGTGGCGAATGGACAAACACTACTGACATGACAATTGTTTTAGAAGCATTAGCAGGGTTCTCTTTAGGAGCTGAATCTATTGCCTTATTTGCAAGAGTAGGTGGTGGAATTTATACCAAAGCAGCAGATGTAGGTGCAGATTTAGCAGGTAAGGTACAAGCAGATATCCCAGAAGATGATCCAAGAAATCCAGCAACAATTGCTGATAATGTTGGAGACAACGTAGGCGATGTTGCAGGAATGGGAGCCGATTTATTTGGATCTTATGTTGCAACAGTACTAGCTGCCATGGTTTTAGGAAACTATGTCATTAAAGATATGGGTGGAAAGTTAGTTGATGCTTCTGGTGAATTATTGTCTTTTGGCGGAATAGGACCAATCTTATTACCAATGTCGATTGCAGGTGTTGGAATTATCATTTCTCTTATTGGAACACTCTTAGTTAAAATTTCATCTAACGATGCAAAAGAAGCTGACGTACAAAAAGCATTAAACATAGGAAACTGGGCATCTATACTAATGGTTGCTGCATCATGTTATGGATTGGTTACTTGGATGTTACCAGAAACAATGCAAATGGAATTCTTTGGTGAAGGTCTTCAAGAAATTTCTTCCTTAAGAGTCTTTTATGCTTGTTTAGTTGGGCTAGTTGTAGGCGCTGGAATCTCAGCATTCACAGAATACTATACAGGATTAGGGTCAAAACCAATCTTAAAAATTGTACAACAATCAAGCACAGGCGCAGGAACCAATATTATTGCTGGTTTAGCAACGGGGATGATATCTACATTCTCTTCTATACTGTTATTTGCAGCTGCCATATGGGCATCTTATGCCTTAGCTGGTTTTTACGGAGTCGCTTTAGCAGCCTCTGCAATGATGGCTACTACGGCGATGCAATTAGCCATCGATGCTTTTGGTCCTATTGCCGATAATGCTGGTGGTATTGCAGAGATGAGTGAGCAAGAACCAATCGTAAGAGAACGCACCGATATTTTAGATGCTGTTGGTAACACAACTGCTGCAA
>JABAYZ010000060.1 GCA_018608735.1 Flavobacteriaceae bacterium
TTTTTACGTACCCAATAGCCACTTCAGAAAAATCTGCTTGTCCTAAATTTGAGTTTATAAACGCCCCAATATAAAAATTATTTTCAGGTTTTTTTGCGGTGCTAGTCATAAAATATTTCATGCCAAGTCGTGCTGAAATGGTACGTTTTATTTTGTAATAGGTTTCATTGATGTTTCCGAGTCTAAAGTTGCCACCATCTTCAGGAATCACTCGTGGGACATCGCCCCAACCTTTATTGATGCGCCAATCTACTTTATAGGCAGGTTTATAAAGATTAATTCCGCCTTGTAACTCAATACCAAAATGATTTAACAACAATTCACCATTGATGAATATGCCAATGTTTAAAGCATTTGTAAAGGCATTTGACTTTAAGTCCAAAAATTCTCTACCCTCTTGCACTAGCGATTCATTGTTTGAAATATAATCGTAATACGTTTCATAAAACCGAAAATACAATCCAATACCAAGTTTTAAAAAGCTATTGTACATCTTGCCATATTCCCCAGAAAGTACATACACCCCTTTTTTATCATCAAATGCTTTTGACAGTACATTTTGGCCGTAGCCAGACCGAATAGAATAATAATTTAAAACAGACTTAGTAGGGGTTTCGACAAGCGTTAAATTTTCTAATGAGGGTTTTTAGGGGTTTAGTTCTGCATTAAGACTCATCAAAAATGAATTATACCCTTGATTTGGTAACTTGGCATGTCCGTTTGAGTTATGATTAAACCCTGTTCCAATACGCCAATTAACGGCCTCAGATTTCAACATCTTATAATACAAGAATAATCGAAAAGACCAATTTAAATTTGTAGACACAGCCCTGTTAAATTCGTTGGTAATTGCATCGTACTTTTTGGTGATATAAGACGCTCCAACGCCCACATGAGTAGTGAAGTCTTCAGATATAAATGTATTAAATTCTATAAATGGTTGTAGCGTAAAAATCGTCCCGAGCTTAGAGGTATTGCCAAAATCTGTGTAGCCAATACTGATTCCCGTTTTTGTATTTTTCAAATAATTAGCCCATGCATCGGTGTGTTTTGTGTGCTGCCAACCAAAACTAAAAAAACTTGTTTTTGAAGCCCTCTATCAGGAAAATCCGTATTTGGCTCGCCTGTGATGCCGAAAAGAAGTTCGGGAGTGATACTAAATATCCTTGCGTTTTTTTCCTGTGCTACTGATATAAAAATACTAAACAGTATCAGAAAAGTAAGCTTATGGATCATGAACAAAATGTATAATTAAAATGTGTAAATCTGCCCCATCGAATATTCAAAATTTGATCCGATTCAATTTTAGCTAGGGGGTTTAAAAAAAGTATCTTTGCCAAGGTCGTACGCATTATTTTATACGAGCACACAAAACACAACGCATGATTACACATATGGATATAAATAAACCAACCCCAATCACAAGTTCAAAAGCACAGTTAGAGTTATTTAGTCGCGCTTCAGATGTTAAAGCGACGATTAAATCTTTGGAATCGGGGAGGCCCGTATTGATCACTGCGTTTTACAGTAATGGATTGACACTTTTGAAAGAGTTGCAAATCCATCTTAAACGAAAATTTTCAGGCACTTCTTTTAAAGTACAACGCGAGTATCGTGATGCGTATCGTAAATTATCTAAGCTTATTTTAATTGAAGTTGTCGATCATAAATTGATTGTAAAAAAAGCGCCTTCCATAGGTTGGTTAGATGTGTTTTATCCAGAAAATAGTAATTTCTTATTGCCTTTCCCAAAAATTCAAGGGCTTAATAGCGCGTGGCAGTGGTATCAAAATGGAATCACGGTTCCTGTGTTACGAAATAAAATCCACCCGTATTATGGCACCTATTTCCCAACGCGTTTTGACCATTTAATTCTTTTTGATAACTGGCTTAAACGTTATGACGGTCCCAAAAAATCAGCTTTTGATGTGGGCATCGGAAGTGGTGTGTTGTCTTTTCAAATGGTCAAACACGGATTCCAAAAGGTGTTTGGAACCGATACTAACCCCAATGCGATTGTAGGACTCAAAGAATATATGGGCGATACCAAACTCTCTCGAAAAGTAGAGTTGGATTTTGGATCGCTTTTTGGAAAATGGACAACACCCAGCGAGTTGATTGTGTTTAATCCGCCATGGTTGCCCGCAGCGCATAACTTGGATAAAAACGACGAAGCCATTTACTATAACGACACCCTCTTTCCTGACTTTTTTGAGGCTGCCAAACAACGCCTCTCTCCAGATGGTAAACTGCTTGTTATTTTCTCTAATTTAGCGCAACTCACAAAAGCAACAACCGACCATCCTATTGAAAATGAATTGGCTAAAGGTGGTAGATTTCAATTGGAACAATGCCTTAAAAGAGCTGTCAAAAAAGCGTCTGACAAAACCAAACGCGACCAACATTGGCGGGCCTCAGAAGAAGTGGAGCTGTGGGTGTTGAAGCATTTGTAGATGGCTCTGTGGCAGCATGCTAAAACGTTGCGCAAGCGTCTCGCTTGTGCTACAAACAAACTAAAACAATTCATAATTTTATTTCTCATCCTGGGCATGAGCAAAAGATGCTCGCGTTAGCTGAGAAATTTTATTTGTTTAAGTCATAGAATACGGAGCTGGCATCCCACAAACTGCATTAAAACTCCTTATTTTTTATTATTCAGCGGAAATGTAATTCCGACCGCAAATGCTCCAGCGAACTGTTCAACTGATGACTGAAAATAATAGGCAAGTCCTAAATCAACATTATTATTTCTCCCTAATTCAAGTCCAAATGATAATGGAATATGGTAAATAATTCCGCTTTTATCTATGTTAGTAAATGCTGTAAATGTTTCAAATTTACCAATTGAAGTTCCAATTCCAATTTCTACATAAGGTGCTACCCAAGGGACTGGTGCTCTAACTCTTACTTTTCCACCGAGTAAAAAGGCTCTTGTTTCCGCTTTTTCATTAGTAGGATTACCATTGAGGTCTTCTCCATTTGAATTTGTCAAGATAAAACCAGCATATGGTCTGAATTCAATCCACGATTTTACTTTAAGTACTAATTCTCCTTGTGCAAAAAATCCATCATCTGTAACTTCATCAACGCTTTTATATGGTGCGCTTAATCCAAGTCCAACTTGAGCATTTATTGATTTTTCTTTAATGAATTGTGCTTCAACAAAATTTGAAGTCAGAGCGATTATTAATATTATCAGTTTTTTTTTCATAATGAATTACAACTAGTTATATCCAAACAAAAGCCTGAGTTAACGGCTAAATATCCTGGGGATAACACAACTTTTGTTTGTTATTATACGTAACTGATTTTAGTACAAGTATTTTGCTCGCCCCCTATCAATAATTCAAAGTAAAAAAATCACTTAAACCTCGGTTAAATTACTTATGAAGACATAGATTTGGGATCTAAATCGAAACTAATATTAAGAAAATAATCGCATACAACCAAAAAAACGGAAGATTTTAACATTCCAAAATTTATTGCAGCCAGTTTTACTTTTTCAGTGTAACTTTTCTTATATTGGAACGTCTTATCTCAAAACACACTACATGAATACCCTTTTAGAAACTAAAGATGTTTCAAAATACTTTGGTGAGTTCCAAGCTCTAAACGCCGTATCCATCCAAGTGCCAAAACACAGTATTTTTGGACTATTAGGCCCCAATGGTGCTGGAAAAACCACCCTGATCAGAATCATCAATCAAATTACCATGCCCGACACGGGATCGGTCTTGTTAGATGGCGAGGCGTTGCAGCCCCACCACGTGCAATACATTGGCTATTTGCCCGAAGAACGGGGGCTGTATAAATCCATGAAAGTCGGAGAACAAGCGCTCTATTTGGCACAACTCAAAGGCTTGTCGTATTCAGAAGCCAAAAAACGCTTAAAATACTGGTTTGATAAATTGGAAATAGGCCATTGGTGGGACAAAAAAATAGAAGAGCTTTCCAAAGGAATGGCACAAAAAATTCAATTTGTAGTGACCGTCTTGCACCAACCAAAATTATTAATTTTTGACGAGCCGTTTTCTGGGTTTGATCCTATCAACGCCAATCTCATTAAAGACGAAATTTTGCAATTGAGAGCCGAAGGCGCAACCGTCATTTTCTCCACCCACCGTATGGAATCGGTAGAAGAACTTTGCGATCATATCGCTTTAATTCACGAGTCTAAAAAAATATTAGATGGTAAGCTTAATGACATCAAACGCGACTATAAAACCAACTCTTTTGAAGTTGGGTTGTTGTCCGATAATATGGAAGCCTTACAACAAACTATTGAAGAAAAATTTAAAGTATCGCCTGCAAATTTCAAATCCTTGCATGATGATTTAAAGCTGAATATTTCCTTAGGCTCTCAAGGAACATCGAATGATTTATTAGGATTTTTAACATCCCAAGCTCAAGTCCTCCACTTCAAGGAATTAATTCCAAGTGCGAGTGATATTTTTATTCAAACTATTCAAAACTCCAACTCATGAATCACCTGCGACTAATTATCAAACGCGAGTACTTGACTAAAGTCAGGAACAAATCGTTTATTCTCATGACGTTTTTGACCCCTTTCATTATGATAGGTTTATTTTTATTTGTTGGCTATTTGTCTAGCGTGAATAATGACACCGTACGCACCATTTATGTTTTAGATGAAACGCGTTATGTGTCCGAGGCTTTTAAAACCAACGATTACACGATTTATAATCACCTCTCAGAAATTGATTTAGAAACGGCTAAAACCTTAGCCAATCAAGAAAACGCCTATGGCTTGCTTCATATTCCAAATATGCCAATTGAGTCTGTTTCAGGTCTCATTAAATTTTACTCAGAAGAATCAGCCTCACTATCGCTGATATCGTCTTTAGAATCCAAAATAGAATCTAAATTATCCGAACTAAAATTACAAAGTGAAGGCGTTAATTTAGCGCTTATCGAAGCGTCTAAAATGGTTGTAAATATCAATCAAGAAAGTTTTGAAGGTGTCAAAACCTCAAAGGTAGGCAGTATCATGAAATTGATTTTTGGAGGGGCTGCAGGCTATCTGTTATTTATGTTTATCATCATATACGGCAACATGATTATGCGGAGTGTCATCGAAGAAAAAACCAGTCGTATTATCGAAGTCATAATTTCCTCTGTGAAACCCATTCAATTGATGTTGGGCAAAATCATAGGCACTTCCTTAGCAGGCATTACACAAGTGGTCACTTGGATAGTTTTAGGTGCTATTTTGCTTTTTGCAGCTTCAGCCATTTTTGGAGTAGATTTATCTCAAAGTTCGCAACAAGACATGGTAAACGAAGCACTTTCCAGTCCGGAATCCACCGACAAAATTCAGATGATTATCAATGAATTTAATACTCTTCCAATCGGAAATTTAATAGTGGCATTTATTTTATTTTTTATTGGAGGCTATCTACTTTATAGCTCGTTATATGCGGCCATCGGTGCTGCGGTGGATAACGAAACGGATACACAACAGTTTATGATTCCAATATTGATCCCTTTGATTTTAGCCATTTATGTAGGGGTGTTTACGTTAATCGAAGATCCCCACGGCACAGTTTCAACCGTATTTTCGTATATTCCATTTACGTCCCCCGTAGTGATGCTCATGCGCATTCCCTTTGGCGTCCCTCTATGGCAACAAATCACATCACTTATCATCCTTATTTTAACCTTTATGTTTATATTATGGTTTGCCGCAAAAATATATCGTGTAGGCATTTTGATGTATGGCAAAAAACCGACCTATAAAGAACTTTTTAAATGGTTAAAATATTAATTTTAAAGCCCCGTTATTAATGCATACTAAATACACATTGAATGTCTAGAATATTAATTATTGAAGATGAAGCCTCAATCCGTCGCGTATTAGTCAAAATACTTTCAGAGGAAAATGCCCAGTACCAAGTATTTGAAGCCGAAGATGGCTTGATTGGTATCGAAATGATCAAAAAAGAAGATTTTGATTTGGTGCTATGTGATATTAAAATGCCCAAAATGGACGGCGTCGAAGTTTTGGAAGCTGTCAAAAAAATCAAACCTGAAATTCCTATGGTCATGATTTCTGGGCATGGCGATCTAGATACTGCAGTGAATACCATGCGAATAGGTGCTTTTGATTACATCTCCAAGCCACCAGACTTGAATCGATTATTGAATACCATAAGAAATGCGTTAGACCGCAAACAACTGGTTGTCGAGAATAAACGTCTCAAACGTAAAGTGAGTAAACAATATGAAATGGTTGGGAACAGCCCTGAAATAGAGACCATAAAATCCATTATAGATAAAGTAGCGCCTACGGAAGCACGCGTGTTAATCACTGGGCCCAATGGAACGGGAAAAGAATTAGTAGCCCATTGGTTGCATCAAAAAAGCGAGCGAGCCAAAGGCCAAATGATCGAAGTTAACTGCGCTGCTATCCCTAGTGAACTTATCGAAAGTGAGTTGTTTGGACATATCAAAGGTGCGTTTACAAGCGCTCATAAAGACCGTGCAGGTAAATTTGAAGCCGCTAATGGCGGTAGTATTTTTTTAGATGAAATAGGGGATATGAGTCTGTCTGCGCAAGCAAAAGTTTTGCGTGCCTTACAAGAAAGTCGTATCCAGCGGGTTGGTAGTGACAAAGATATTAAAGTTGATGTGCGAGTGATAGCAGCCACCAATAAAGACCTTAAAAAAGAAATAGCTGAAGGGCGTTTTCGAGAAGATTTATACCACCGACTGGCAGTCATTCTCATTAAAGTTCCACCACTTAATGATCGAAGAGATGACATCCCTGTGTTGGTTGATCATTTTGCAAATAAAATCGCCTCGGAACAAGGAAATGCAAAAAAGAGTTTTTCTGCAGCGGCACTAAAATTGCTTCAAGCCTATGATTGGACAGGGAACATTAGGGAGTTAAGAAACGTTGTAGAAAGGCTCATTATACTTGGAGGAACGGAAGTCACTGAGGCCGATGTGAACGCGTTTGCGAGTAAATAACTCTGGATATGTTTGCAATAAAACAATTTATATGGGCACTTAATTTTTTATAGTATTCTTAACGGTCTATTAGATTACAAGTCTTAATTTTACTTTTTACGCTATCTAAGTGATCAAACATCCAAAACCAAAACCTATTTTCTTGGGTGTGACTTAAATAGATTTTAGATATAACCCTTAAAAACAATAAATACATGAAATACCTTATACTCATTATTTTCGGTTCTTTAACTCTAGGATTAAATGCGCAATCGGACGCAGATTATATTAAGACTATATACAAAAACACCTTAACTAATGGGCAAAGTTACCAGTGGTTAGATTATTTGTCTAACGAAATTGGAGGGCGTTTATCAGGGTCTTTAAACGCCGAATTGGCGGTTGAATATACCAAGGCCGAATTAGAAAAACTAGGACTCGATAGGGTTTGGCTACAGCCTGTAATGGTGCCTAAATGGGTGCGTGGTACGCCTGAATTTGCCTACATAGAAACGGCACCAGGCAAAACAATTCCGGTGAATATATGTGCTTTAGGAGGGTCGGTTTCGACACCACTTCAAGGGATTAAAGCAGAAGTCATTGAGGTGCAAGGTATAGAGGAATTAAAAGCTTTAGATCGAAGCCTGGTTGAAGGCAAGATCGTGTTTTTTAACCGCCCTATGCAAGCCGATTTAATACTCACATTTGAAGCCTATGGCGGATGTGTTGATCAGCGCTACAATGGCGCAGAAGAAGCGGGTAAACTCGGTGCAGTTGCCATGATTGTACGTTCTATGAATCTAAGATTAGATGATCTGCCACATACGGGGTCAATGTCTTATGGAGATACTCCAGTCTCTAAACGAATTTCCTCCTCGGCGATTAGTACCAATGATGCAGAGATGTTAAGTGGTATGTTAAAAATCGATTCCAGTCTTAAACTATATGTAAAACAAAGCTGTCGTCAATTAAATGATGTCCAGTCCTATAACGTAATTGGGGAAATTACGGGTTCTCAATTTCCTGATGAAATCATTACGGTAGGCGGACATTTAGATTCTTGGGATCTGGGTGATGGTTCTCATGACGATGGAGCAGGTTGTGTGCAATCAATGGATGTATTGCGCTTATTGAAAATTTCGGGAATTCAGCCCAAACGAACCATACGAGTGGTGTTGTTTATGAATGAAGAAAACGGGTTAAGAGGTGGAAAAGCGTATGCCAAAGAAGCCACTCGAAAAGGGGAGAACCATATTTTTGCTCTTGAAAGTGACTCCGGAGGATTTACACCACGAGGTTTTACTTTTGATGGCCCTGACTCTAAAGTGGATCAAATTATGCAATGGAAACCGTTGTTTGAACCCTACCTAATTCACTATTTCAAAAAAGGAGGCAGTGGAGCAGATATCGGTCCTTTGAAAAAAAGCACGAATGTCTTGGCAGGATTACGCCCCGATTCACAACGTTATTTTGATCATCACCATGCAGCAAATGACACTTTTGATGCGGTCAATAAACGCGAGTTAGAACTTGGTGCAGCCACAATGACTTCTTTAGTTTATCTTGTTGATAAGTATGGGTTTGATTCCATAAAAACAACCCCTAAATTAAAAGATTAGAGATTTTATAACGAATTAATTGTGCGTCTTATCGCCGTTAAGTTGGTGAGTAATTTTTCTAAATGATCAATGTGAAGCATATTAGCACCATCACTCTTAGCATTTGCTGGGTCAAAGTGTGTTTCAATAAACAGCCCATCGACATTATTGACAATGCCTGCGCGGGCAATAGTTTCGATCATATCGGGACGACCACCAGTAACCCCGCTAGATTGGTTGGGTTGTTGAAGAGAGTGTGTCACATCCAAAACGGTCGGAGCAAAGGCGCGCATAGTTGGAATGCCACGAAAATCTACAATCATATCCTGATAACCAAACATAGTGCCACGATCGGTGATCCAAGCCTTTTCGTTTCCGGCATCTTTCACTTTTTGAACGGCGTGCTTCATTGCTTCGGGACTCATAAATTGCCCTTTTTTCAAATTCACGACTTTCCCCGTTTGAGCCGCCGCAACCACAAGGTCCGTTTGTCGTACTAGAAATGCAGGGATTTGTAACACATCAACATATTGAGCTGCTAAGGCAGCATCTGAGACTTCATGAATATCCGTTACTGTAGGAATGTCAAAAGTTTCAGAGACTTTTCTTAAAATTTTCAAGGCTTTTTCGTCTCCAATCCCTGTAAAACTGTCAATTCTACTGCGGTTTGCTTTCTTAAAACTTCCTTTAAAAATGTAAGGAATTTTTAAAGTATCCGTAATTGCGCATACTTTTTCTGCAATTTCAAGCGCCATTGTTTCGCTTTCAATAGCACAGGGTCCAGCTAGTAAGAAAAAATTATCAGATTTGGCGTGTTTTAATTTTGGAATATATTGAAGATTCATTGCTGTAAATTTATGCTGCAAATATAATCAAAATTAAAAGGTG
>JABAYZ010000242.1:0-1707 GCA_018608735.1 Flavobacteriaceae bacterium
TTTTGGTAGAGGTAGGTTTTTATTAAAAATAAATCATCGATTATAAGACCACCTCCTCCATCTTTTAGAACTAAATAATAAGGAATAGTTTTAAAGGACCTACTGCAAAAAAAAGGATGAAATAGATGATAACCTATCCAGTAAGCACTTCGAATAGAACCTTCCCTTATCTACCCCTTTACAAAGATAAATAACAAAAGACATCAGGACAAAACCAGAGAGGGGCCTATGGAGGGGCGTACGTCGCCTATCAATAAAGATAGTTGACGCATCACATAATAAAAATTAGAATGTGAAAAGAATTAGGAATGCCATCATTAGAGCGAAAAGAGCCATTGCCTCTGTAAGTGCGAATCCAAGAATTGTTAGACGAAATAGTCTCTGCTCAAGTGATGGGTTACGTGATACTCCAACAACAAGGGCTCCGAAAACTGTCCCAATTCCTGCTCCTGCTCCTCCTACAGCAATTGTTGCTGCTCCTGCTCCGATTAGTTTACCTGCTTGTACAATCATAATTAAAATTTAAAATTTACTGAAATAAGAACAGCTAAAAATGGGTAAATGTTGTAAAAGTCCTACTCAAATTAATGAGGTATGCAATAACAATAGGGAATGGGGATTTTCACCCGAAACCCTATAATAAAACAAAAAATATAATATTTTAGTACTCATTTGCTAAATATGTCGCCACACTTACACATTGAGCCTATCAACGTAATGTTCTTTTACGTATTTTAAGAAAAATGTCTTGAGGCCAGCTTCCCGCTTAGATGCTTTCAGCGGTTATCCTTGGTCGACGTAGCTACTCGGCAATGCTCCTGGCGGAACAACCGATACACCATAGGTCAATACTTTCCGGTCCTCTCGTACTAAGAAAGCCTCCTCTCAATTTTCTTACGTATACAGTAGATAGAAACCAAACTGTCTCACGACGTTCTAAACCCAATTCACGTACCACTTTAATCGGCGAACAGCCGAACCCTTGGAACCTTCTCCAGCTCCAGGATGTGATGAATCGACATCGCATTTTTTAATTGTCTTCTTTTTTAGGATTAAATACTACTTCTTTTAAAGTCTTTTTAAAGAAAGTTGATTTTAAACTTGTTCCTTTTTTATTTAGCTCTAGATTAACTACATCTTGTATTCCTTTTTTAGAAATAAATGAAGGAATAAAGCTATGAGTAGGGCTAATCTCTGGCCAATGACCGTAGTTACCTAGAAAATAGTCAGGATCCTGTAGATAAGATCTGGGTAAAAGACCTGCTGGCAAACCATTTTTATCAACGTCAAGTTGAGTGTTAAAAGTTTCTTCCGGCATTTCTGTATGACCGTTGACTAACCATCTAGTACGTTTATCAGTACTTTCTATAATTTTTTTAACAAAAGGCATAGGCTCTCCACTAGTATCGAATTTACCTATCGGCCTTTTTCGAGAACTAACAGGAAACCAGTAGTCATAATCCAACCCTTGGGTAGATTTTTGCCTTTTTGCCACTCCCTCTTTGTAATTTTCTGATGCATACAAGCTATCATTATATTCCTTTTTAAGAGAAGGGCTTATAAGATCAATAAACTTTTTACGAGAATCTCCACGTATATATAAAAGCTTAGTAAACCTTTGTTTTTTATTGTAATTATAAATTTCATGACTGTCATCTAAATCGCGAATAAGCGTAATATTAAACTTTTTAGAAAAAACTTTAATTA
>JABAYZ010000242.1:1717-9348 GCA_018608735.1 Flavobacteriaceae bacterium
TTTAATCAATTGACCATAATAGAAAAGATGATCTAATCTAAAACTATAAGATTTCCAAAACGGCGTATTATCTATCGACTGAGGATAGAAAAAACCTCTATTTAGAAAAAGGTAAGCCAAAACTCTAGGAGTTAACATAGAGTTTATATCTTTGGGCACACGTTTTGTAAGTTTTTTTGTTTGTTTAAAAGGATCCTTCATAAAGAATTGTTCCTTATAGTAAGAGAAAGACGAATGTCCGTATATTTCAAAATACATAGAAACATTACCCTTTCTTACACGAGGTTTATTCAACCGTACTCCTGCACGTTGCTTTCTACCTCTTCTCTTTTTTTGACCTGATGTTTTTTCATGTAACACGGGTGAGGTTATCGCCCATGGTTCAAATATTTCATACAGGTCACAAAAAAATTCTTTTTGTTTTAGTATAGATACTTGAAATCTTATTCGATTATCTTTTTTAGTAGGAAAACTTGCTATCTTTCCTAAGAAACATGCCACTAAAGCATCTTTTTGATGTTGCGTTAATTTTAATGAAGTAAGATACTCTTTTAATTCTACCTTATTTACTTCTTGTTTAATAGGAAACACAGGTATGTCGTAATTAGTTACTGCGTCACTAGATCCGTAAACAAAAGGTTGGTCAATTAACGCTCCTTCAAGATGTCCTTTATAGGCATGGTCTTTTTCTAAGTCCATTTGTAGGTGTTCAATCTTAAAAGGTTTTTTATTATCAGACATTTTAAATAATTTGGTTATATATTTTTAAAACTAATAGTTGCCTACTAGATAAGACTATATCATCTTCCTTCTAATAGTTAGGAAGTCTAGCGTGTAGTCGTTGAAGGATCTACTTTCAGAGACTCTTTAAATTAATAAAGAATTTGATTTGGTTCCTTGCGGATTATCTATAAATTAATACAGACGTTCCCGCATATAGCTAGATGCATTCTTTGGAAATCTCGTTCCAAAAGCCCCGATGTAATTTGAGGTGCCAAACAACCCCATCGATATGGGCTCTTAAGGGTTATTAGCCTGTTATCCCCGGAGTACCTTTTATCCGTTGAGCGATAGTCCTTCCACAAGGAACTACCGGATCACTATAACCGACTTTCGTCTCTGCTCGACATGTCTGTCTCGCAGTCAGGCAAACATATGCTATTGCGCTCTACAGTTGATAAATACCAACTTGAGTTTACCTTTGCACGCCTCCGTTACTCTTTAGGAGGCGACCGCCCCAGTCAAACTACCATCCATACTCTGTCCCTACTATTGATTGACAATAATTAGGTGAGTCACAAAATCTAACAAGAGTGGTATTTCAAGGATGCCTCCACAAAACCTAGCGGCTTTGCTTCACAGGCTCCCACCTATCCTATACATGTTAGTAATGCGTACAAAGTAAAGTTGTAGTCAAGGTTCACGGGGTCTTCTCGTCTAGCTGTATAAAGTCCGCATCTTCACGGACAATTCAATTTCACTGGGTCTACGTTGGAGACAGCAGGGGAGTCGTTACGCCATTCATGCAGGCCACCAATTAAATGGCAAGGAATTTCGCTCACGCTCGTCTATATATATTTCTATATTAGGTGGACTCTATCTTAAAGATATAATTTTGATCGGATAGCTCTGATCTGGTCTAGACCCTCATCTGTTAAATGAGCGCCACTATCCATTAATCGAAGAACTTTTTTAACTTTGCGCGAATTTATTTGTTGTTTAGTTGATTTTAACTGATGCTTCTCAAAAAATGGTAAAATTATGTTGTTTAAATGATCTCGTGAGCGTACTCGATAACAGAACACTTTAGATTCATCATTTTTACCTTTGTTCTTACGAACAACACCGCAACCAAAATAGTCTTTAAGTGCATATAGCAACTTAATATCTCTATAATGTTGGGTAACATTAAACTCTGGTTGCACTTGGCATCCCATTGTCATTTGTTCATTTTTATTAATAGCCACACCGAAGTGACCTTCACCATCAGTAAACCCAACAATCCATTGAGCTTGTAAATTAGTCATTTGTATTAATAATTATTATTTCTTTTCCTACGTATAGTCTCTGGGGATTCTTATAATGTCTATAAGTCTTTCCTGCTGATTGCCTCCTTGTCTATTACATTTTAACTGCATATTCTTTTTCTTTTATAAGGTCTTATGTTATTAGTTGCCTTTAAAGAAATGTTTTGATACACGAGTAGTAAATAGTTTTTGAAGATATTCCAGCATATGGTAGGATTTTACTAAGGCAACTTGTTCACCTTAGGACCGTCAGAGTTACGGCCGCCGTTTACTGGGGCTTAGATTCGGTGCGATCACACCTCCTGTTCACCTTCCAGCACCGGGCAGGCGTCAGACCCTATACTTCGTCTTACGACTTTGCAGAGTCCTGTGTTTTTATTAAACAGTCGCTCCCCCCGATTTTGTGTCACTGAAAAAAGATTGCTCTAATCTCAGTACCCCTTCTCCCGAAGTTACGGGGTCAATTTGCCGAGTTCCTTCAACGTAGTTCTCCCAAGCGCCTGAGTCTACTCGACTCACCCACCTGTGTCGGTTTAGGGTACGGTCTATTTATCTTGACTTTTTCTTGGAAACACCTCGCAGCAGTTAAAATCCATTTATTAACCACCACTTACATGCTTCGTCGTACTAAGAAAGGATATTGAATCATTCGTTCAATTATTCCCATCGGCTACAGCTTGCGCTTTGACCTTAGGGACCGTCTTACTGTGCGAAGTTTACCTTTACACACAAACCCTTGGGCTTACGGCGATAATGTTTCGAGACATTATTTATCGTTACTCATGTCAGCATTCTCACTTCTGATATCTCCAGCTTATCTGACGACAAACTTTCACAGATTTACAGAACGTTCCGCTACGCCATACTCCTAAAATAAGAGCACAGTCGCCGCTTCGGTAGATTTCTTAAGTCTCTATACATCGTCGGCGCTGAACGGCTAGACCAGTGAGCTTTTACGCTTTCTTTAAAGGATGGCTGCTTCCAAGCCTACCTCCTGGTTGTTTAAACTGTTCAACTTCCTTCCTCACTGAGAAATCATTTAAAGACCTTAGCGTTCGATCAGGGCTGTTTCCCTCTCGACCATGGACCTTAGCGCCCAAAGTCTGACTGCCGAAGTCTATTGTCCGTATTCGGAGTTTCTTTGTAGTTGGTAGAGGCAATGCCCCCCCGAGTACAACGAGTGCTCTACCCCAGACTTTTTTACGACTTCGACGCTATACCTAAATATATTTCGCGGAAAACCAGCTATATCCAAGTTTGATTGGCCTTTCACCCCTACCCACAAGTCATCCCAGTATTATGCAACATACACGGGTTCGATCCTCCATTACCGGTTAAAGTAACTTCAATCTGCTCATGGGTAGATCACTTGGTTTCGGGTTTTATTCATTTAACTAACGCTCTTTTGAACTCGCTTTCGCTTAGCCTACATTGGAAATTTAAGCTCGCTAAATAAATAAAGTTGCTGACCCATTATACAAAAGGTACCTAGTCACTATAATAATCAAGCTCCTAGTGGATGTATGCATTAGGTTTCGGGTTCTTTTCATTAATCTCATTTTCTTTTTCACCTTTCCCTCACGGTACTAGTTCACTATCGGTCATATGGAAATATTAAGGCTTGGAAGGTGGGCCTCCCATTTTCAAACAGAATTACACGTGTTCCGCTCTACTCAAACAGTAAAAATAAATCGACATCCTACGGGGCTATTACCCTTTGCAGCAAGATATTCAAAACTTTTCGGTGTAAATTTATTTTACCAGAATCTTTTAAATTCGGCCTTATCCGCGTTCGCTCGCCACTACTAACGGAATCTCGGTTGATTTCTTTTATATTGGCTACTTAGATGTTTCAGTTCACCAACTTTAGTTATAATCATAACTTTCATTAAGAAACGGTTTCCCGATCGGAGACCTGCATATTACAGCCTTGTCTAAGCTATATGCAGCTTTTCGCAATTAAATACGTCCTTTATTTTATCCATATGCCTAGGCGTTCCCCTAATGCATTGAGTTTTTTGTTTATACTGAATTTTCAATTATTTAAAATGCAATAATTGTTTACTACTATAAGGATACGTTTAAAAACTAACGATGCCTTTTAATTAGCCTATACCTTTTGTTAAACAAAAGATACGGGCTAGCCATAATGTTCTCTGACTAACTTTAAATTAATTCTACCTTTATAAGAAATCTCATTTTGATTTGGCTCATAAACTACTACTGCTGTAAGAGTACGGTAATCAAATTCAATATATCTAGGTAACGGAACAGGGAGTTTAATACTTGATCCTGCAGCATCTTTTAGGGGAGATTTATTTCTCTCTAACCTTAACTTTAACCGTTTTTGAAAAGAAGTGTATATAGAACTCCATACATTCTCACTAGGAGAAACAAAGTCACCCACATTAACTAATGTACTCGGTGATTTTACCACCACACCGTTTATTTTAAAAGATCCATGCAAAATATCTTGCCTTGCTTTAAAAACAGTGTTAGCGAAACCTATACGAAGAATAAAAGCATCAAAACGTCGGTCTAATAAACCTTTGAAACTCTTATTACTTTTAGAAGATCCAAATTCTGATTGGTTAAAAAGAGTTTTAAATTGACGCTCTGTTACTTTTCCGTACATTTTACGTAAAACCTGTCGAGACTTTAATCTTTCACCAAAAAGATCTTTTAATGATCCTTGGTTACTAAACCTGGGTTTAGGCATAAAACCTCTACGAGATTTAGCCCACTTTTTTCTATAGAATTCTTTAAACTTCGTTTTACCCCAAACGTTATAACCTACTTGGTTGGAGATTTTATTTCTTGGTTTATATCGTACTATTTGACGAATTTTGAGTTTATCCATTAAATTTACTTCTTTTTATTTTTTACGTCTTTCCTTTTTACAGGTTTATTTAAGTTTTTCCTAGACTGAGACGCATTACCTCTAGCCTTTTTCACATTTTTTTGAGTTAATTGTGGTAATTTGGCTGTAGATTTATTCGCAATAAGGTTCTTTTTTTTAGCAATAATATTACGCTTTTTTGCTCCTGCTTTAATAGCTTTTTTTACAAGAGTTAGAAAAAGACCTACGACCTTTAAAGAACTGTCGTTTGCAGGAATAGGATACGTCAAGGTACGAGGATTTCCACTTGTATTTAGAAGACCCATTGAAGGGACTCCTGAAGTAAAAGCTTCATTTATAGGCCTTGAAAGTTCTTGAGCATTTAAAAAGATAACTAAGCTAGGCTTATTAGGTCTAGCTACTACTCCTTGATACTTACGTAAAAACTCGGTAACAAGTTTTTTACGTTGCCAGTCTAGTAATGTTAATGTGTTTAATCGATCCCCGTATTTTCGTACGTTGTCAGAGAAGACAAGCCAGTTGGTTAAAGTACCACTAACCCAGCGGGAGAAAAAAGGATGTCCTGTTTCCCTACCATAGTTAAAAAGAAGGTGTTTGTACTCTTTTCGAGTACCTACAACTAAGATATCACCCCCTTCTTTACTAATCTCTTCAATAATACTAAGAGATTGTTTTAAAGCAGATAAAGTACTTTGAACATCAATTAATAAACGATACTTCAAACGACCTTGTAAAACGCGGTCTGTTAAACTAACACTTGGTTTTTTCTTTCGAAGAGGTATCGAAACTTTTTTCTGTCTGTTTTTATTTTTTTTATTCTTTCCGTTTCGAAAAATCACGTTCATTTTTTTATTTTACTTTTTTAAAATGAGTAAATATGTGTGAAAAGCGTTTCTCTTTTAATGCTTTATCAAGAGCTTTTTTTTGTAAAGTTTTTGCTTTTTGGCTTAACTTTTTAGAACTTTTTAGCTCTACCTTAATTGGTTGTGCTCCCTTTTTAACTGAAACCTTAAAACGAGCACGAGCTTTTGATTTACCTACAATAAACGGATTCATATCTTTATGTGGTGAAGTAGAATCTCCTCCAAAATGAAAACCTGATTTTAACAATTTTTCTAAAGTTAAAACGTATTGTAGTTTATTATTTTTTCTTTTATTTTTCTTTGCCGTAGCAAGAATTCTTTTAACTTGTTTTGCCATTAGTTACTTTTTTTTACCCTCTTTACGTCTGATAGACTCATTAACGAACTTAATACCTTTTCCTTTATAGGGTTCAGGTGGTCTAAAACTTCTAATTTTAGCAGCAAATTGAGATAAAAGATCTTTATTATTTCCAATAAGTACAATACTTATCTTCTTTTTTGGGTCACACTCTACTGTAATCCCCTCAGGAATATCCAATAAAATATTATGTGAAAACCCTAGTTGCAATTCTAATACGCGATTCTCTTCTTTAAGAAGTTCTGCACGATAACCTACTCCTACAAGTTCTAGTTTAAGAGTAAATTGACGAGATACACCGATAATATTATTAGCGACTAGTGTTCGGGCTAATCCCCAAAAGCGCTTATATTTTTTATCTTCTAAAGATACATGAAGCATTGTTTCTTCTGGATCTGTATTATAAGTAATACCAGAGATTTCTACTACACTAAGTTCACCATGAGGACCTTTTACAGTAACACTTTTGTTATCTTTTGCTACGAGTACACTAACTTCTTCGGGAATTTTGATTGGTAATCTTCCTATATAAGACATAGTTTTTTATTTTATTGCGCAAACAACTTCACCTCCTACTTGGTGATGAATAGCTTGTGCGTGCGTTAATAAACCTTTGTTGGTTGAAAGAATTAAAATACGTCCGAAACCTTCTTTTCTTAAAAAAGCTTCCATTTCTATTACCGACATAAAAACACGACGGCTTTGCTTTGAAATTGTCTCAATACTAAGAAGTGCTGGTTCCCCTGATGTATATTTAAGGAACACAGACCCTTTATTGAAATTGGACACTTCTAAGTCTTTAATATCTTGGGATTCTAGGCCAGAAGGTATATTTTCTGACCAACCAGAAATAAAACCTTCATCTCTTAAGATTCTCAATAGGCTTATGTTACGCGAAGTATGGACAAAAGGAATACTTTCCAGTTTTGCCATATAACCATTACGTATTCTTGTCATTAAATCTGAATATCCTTGCTTCGAAGTCATATTATTTTACCAACTTGCTTTTGAAACACCAGGAAGCTTTCCGGATAGAGCAAGTTCACGCATTTTTATACGAGAAAGACCAAAATGACGGTAAACACTTCTTGGTCGTCCTGTTAATAAACAGCGGTTATGCAATCTTGTTTTTGAACTATCGCGGGGAAGTTTTTCAAGCATTTCCTGGATTTTAATACGAGCTTCAACAGAAATACTCTTACTTGTATATGCTTTTTTAAGAGCAGCACGTTTTTTTTCGTACTTTGCTGTTAAATAGCGTCGTTTTTTATCACGTTCTATGCGAGCTTTCATAAATTTATTTTTATATACTGGAGCCGACCGGACTCGAACCGACAACTTTCTGCATGCAAAGCAGACTGTCTACCAATTGACATACGGCCCCAAATAACTTTAAACAAAGACACAACACCGTGTCATATTAAAGATATTTATAATTTTACGTAAACTTAAAAGAAATAATTTTAAGCACCTTCCGATTTAGTTTTACCTATCGAAATCGTTATATCAATGCCCTTGGATTT
>JABAYZ010000056.1:0-1044 GCA_018608735.1 Flavobacteriaceae bacterium
CGGGTTTTGGTGCGTTTTGTATAATCAACGGGTTGAATTTCATCATAATAATTACCGTCAAACAAAACGAGTTGTAAGATGTCCGAACCTTCGTCACTTATAAACTCACCAGTATTGGATTTAATTACAGTGAAATTTCCACTTAAATTATTTTTTTTCTGATGAATAATAACGTCTGTTAAAAACTCTCCATTTTTACCACTTTTCTGAGCAACTTTGATGTTGATCTCTCCAAGTTGATTAAACTGCCCCTCAGCAATGGCCATTGCAGGTTTAACTTTAGCGATGTTTCTTCGAAGACTATAGAAATTAAATTCAGCCAATGGAATCACACTATTTGCAAAGAAAAAACTGATGACTGCCAAAAACACAATGAAAACACTCAAACTCTTCATAGCACGTTGGAGTGAAATTCCTGTAGATTTCATAGCGGCAAACTCGTAATTCTCTGAAAATCCGCCAAAAACCATTATTGAAGCCAATAAAATAGTGAGTGGCAAAACCAGTACAACAATACGAGGGGATACAAATAATAAAAATTTAAGAATCACTTCGATTTCTAAATCTTTACCTGCGAGTTCAGAGATATAAACCCAAACGGATTGTAATATAAAAATCATCATCAGAATAGTAAATACACTGATAAAGGTTTTTAAATACGTTGTTAGGATGTAGCGATCTAAAATTTTCAAACTGAAACTTAATCTAAATTATTGATGAAATAGTCACTGTATTTTGTCGCATCAAAAACAAATAAGGAATCAGGTAAGGGCTGATTTGTTTTAAAAGCGTTAATGGTTAGGGTTGTTTTTGTAGCATTACTTCCAATTTCAATTAAATTATATACATGTTTAGTATTTATATCGATTCCCAATAACACATAATTAATCTCAGCATTAGAGTCGATAGGCGTTAATTTTATGTATTGAATTTTTCGACCTCTTATATTTTGAACAATATCCATTTTGTAATTATAGCCTTTTTCGTAAAATGATAGTAACTGACTAGGGGTGATGGTGTTTTCTTCAGCGGAGTTTTGTGTAG
>JABAYZ010000056.1:1054-1803 GCA_018608735.1 Flavobacteriaceae bacterium
TTGTAACTTCTTCGTCTTCTGGGCTAATTGTAATAAGTTTTGTACCGTCAAATAGTCTCGTAATTCCAAGAATATTTAACACGTATTTATCCCCCATTAATGTCACATCGCCACGAGTTTCTTGACGTACATTCTCTTCGCTATTTTCGAGTACATACTTAAACTCTAGCAGCATATTATCATATCCATTGACCTTGGCACTCACTTCGTCTAATAAGGCTTGTGCTTTAGGTTCTCGACTTTGAGCTTGTCCAAAACCAATGCTCAATGTTAATAGGAGTGTTATAAACTGTTTCATATTAATTAATTTCTCCATCTAATAGTTGATTCAATGCCATAAAATCTGGGATTAATACTTGTCGTGCTTTACTGCCTTCAAATGGTCCTACAATTCCAGCAGCTTCTAATTGATCGATCAAACGCCCAGCTCTGTTATAGCCCAGTTTTAATTTCCGCTGAAGCAATGACGCTGATCCTTGTTGGGCAGTTATAATGACTTCTGCAGCTTCTCTAAACAGTTGATCTCTTTCATTGATGTTGTTATCAAGACTTGTGCCAGAGTCTTCACTGATGTATTCAGGTAATAAATAGGCGCTTGGATATGCTTTTTGGGATCCAATAAAATCTGTGAGTTTTTCAACTTCTGGAGTATCTACAAATGCACATTGAATACGAATCATGTCGTTGCCCTGGGTGTATAATAAATCACCACGGCCTATCAATTGATCTGCTCCTGAACTGTCTAGAAT
>JABAYZ010000056.1:1813-9156 GCA_018608735.1 Flavobacteriaceae bacterium
GTCTAGAATCGTTCGAGAATCAATTTTTGAGGTTACTCTAAAGGCAATACGTGCAGGAAAATTGGCTTTAATGATTCCTGTAATCACATTTACTGAGGGCCTTTGAGTGGCTACAATCAAATGAATTCCAATCGCTCTTGCCAGCTGTGCGAGTCGTGCAATAGGAGTTTCAACTTCCTTTCCTGCAGTCATAATCAAATCGGCAAATTCATCCACGACCAAAACGATATAAGGCAGAAATTTATGCCCATCATTTGGATTCAACTTTCGTGCTTTAAATTTCTCGTTGTATTCTTTAATATTTCTACAAAATGCATTTTTGAGCATCTCGTAGCGGTTATCCATCTCAATACACAATGAGTTTAGGGTATTAATTACCTTAGTGTTATCCGTAATTATCGCCTCTTCACTATCTGGAAGTTTTGCTAAATAATGACGTTCAATTTTATTAAAAAGTGTCAGCTCTACTTTTTTAGGATCTACTAATACAAACTTGACTTCTGCGGGATGTTTTTTGTACAATAAAGAGGTCAGAACCGCATTTAGTCCCACTGATTTCCCTTGTCCTGTAGCACCTGCCATAAGCAAGTGTGGCATCTTAGCTAAATCTACAACAAAGGTTTCGTTACTAATTGTTTTTCCTAAAGCAATAGGCAGCTCCATTTCTGATTTCTGAAACTTTTGTGAGGCAATTACAGAATGCATGGAAACAATCGTTGCATTTTTGTTTGGGACTTCTATACCAATCGTTCCACGACCAGGGATTGGCGCAATAATTCGAATACCCAATGCAGATAGCGAAAGTGCGATATCGTCTTCTAAGTTTTTTATTTTTGAAATTCGAACACCAGCTTCAGGAATGATTTCATAAAGGGTAACTGTAGGTCCAATTGTTGCTTTGATATTTGCAATCCCAATCTTATAATTATTGAGCGTTTCGACAATTTTATTTTTATTTTCTTCTAACTCCTCTTGATTGATGGTAATGCCTTCAGTATCGTATTTTTTAAGTAAATCTAAAGGAGGAAATTGAAACTTTGACAATTCTAAAGTCGGATCTACTTCACCAAAATCTTCAACTAGTTTCGCGGCCAGATTATCAGTTTCTGAAGCCTCATCAACATTAGCTTCAATTTTCATTTCTACAGTTTCTTCTTCTACGGGTTCTTCCGCAGGGGCAATAACCTCTAGAGTACTAGTGGCGTCAATACTTGAATGTTTTGAGATTGTAGGTTCTAAATTTTCTAAAGGAATTTCAAATGTTGATTTACTGGCTTCAGTCTGCTCGGAGGGTGTTGTGTTCTCAGCAGTAAGCTTATCTTCTGAAAATTCAGTTTTAAATTCATTTTTGGTACGTACAAAAAGACCTGCTATTTGTTGTGGTCCAATTTTGAATCGAATGGCTAAATAAGATATAAAACAAAACACCAACACTAATGCCGTTCCTATTTTTCCAATATAATCCTGTAGTAATAAATTTAATTCATAGCCAATGACACCTCCTAATTTTGGTGCGGTATGAAACGCAAATCCAAATACTATCGATCCCCAAATAATAACAAGTGTTCCCCAAAACCAATTACGCCATAAGCGTTTTTTGGAAGAATTTGCTAAAACTGAGATGCCAGAAAGTAGCAGTAATCCAGAAAAAATAAATGAGGAAACCCCAAACCCTTTATAAATGAGTAGTTGACTTACCCAAGCTCCAACCTTACTCAACCAGTTATTAGCTTCAGCGTCACGATTTGTAAAATCGCCAAGAATACTTTGGTCAGTTTCACCAGTAAACAGGTAGGAGAGGAGGGCTATAAAAAGTAAGATGGCGATAATCACCAAAAAACTTCCCGCCACCAATCGTTGAGAATTGGTAAGTTTAAAGCTTAATTTTGAGATACGTTTTTGGGTAGTTTTATCTATTTTTTTTCTAGCCATTGCTCTTTCGGAGATTTTAACAAAAATACAAATTACTTGCGTTTATCCTATTAATGGAAGCCGTTTTGTTTGTAACAATATTTTGTGTGTTGTATGTACGATCAATCTATTTTTTTAGTTCTTTGGTTTTAAACGATTGGACTCGATGATCAACATTGTAACTCCAAATAGAACGATCCCACGGACTATATATAAAATTGTTTTTTTTAGGAATGTTTATAAGCGATAAATCCCACTGCAACAATAAGAACGCTCACCCCTGTTAATATAACAATATTTATATCAAATTTAGTATTTAAGCTCGTACAAACAATTATATTTGATATAATTAATTTATACTAAATATAACTATTTTATATTTGTGTAAATTTGAGCTACAATATAATATTATGGAAAACGACTTAGGGGACTACCGCAAATCTTATGAAAAGGGCGCTCTTTTAGAGACTTCTATTTCAGACAATCCGATGGAATTGTTTCAAAAATGGTTTCACGAGGTGGATATGCATTTCCAACAAGACGAAACCAATGCCATGACCATTTCAACGCTAGGTTTAGACGGGTATCCTAAAAACAGAGTAGTCCTACTGAAAAAATATACTTTTGAAGGTTTTATTTTTTATACAAATTACGAAAGCGAAAAAGGAAAAGCAATCACTGCCAACCCTAATGTCTGCCTGTCGTTTCATTGGGCAGCTGCCGAACGTCAAGTGATTATTAAAGGAACTGCTGAGAAAATTGCGGACAATCTAAGTGATGGTTATTTTGAATCGCGTCCGAAAGGCAGTCAATTGGGCGCCATTGCTTCGCATCAAAGTACTGTAATTGCAAATAGAGATGTTTTAGAACAAAAATTAAAATCCTTAGAATCCGAATACGAAACCAAAACAATTCCTCGGCCTGAATTTTGGGGTGGATTTATGGTGAAACCCATCGAAATTGAATTTTGGCAGGGGAGAGCCAACCGCCTTCATGACCGAATTCGTTATCAATTACAAGCTGATTTATCCTGGAAAATAGAACGGTTATCGCCTTAATTAATTTATGAATTCAATAACCTTTATACGTCACGCAAAATCGTCATGGGAATACCAACTCCCAGATGAAAAACGACCGCTTAACAAACGAGGTCTGTTTGATGCAGAATTTATGTCGTCCTTAGATATTGTAAAATCTTTTCATCCCGAAGCCGTGTTTTGTAGTACGGCTAAACGTACTCGTGAAACCTGTGGTTTTTTCCTAAAAAATGCTATTCCAAAAACTGCATTTGTAGAGTATTCCGATCAGTTGTATGATTTTAGTGGTTCAAGTTTAGAGGCGTTTATTAATACAATAGATCCCAAGTTTTCTAAGGTATTTATTTTTGGTCATAACAATGCGCTAACTTCTATAGTAAATCAAAAAGGCGATCAACAAATAGATAACATTCCCACTTGTGGAATTGTTAAAATTAATTTTGATACCAACCGTTGGGAAGATTGTACTAAGGGGAGTATTGAGCTTAAATTATTCCCCAAAACATTAATTCCTTAAAATTGAAAATTTAACCGTGAATGGATTCGGTAACGCTCAGTGTTTTCATGATTTCTGCTTCAAATTCTAAGAGAGCCTCCCATTTTTGATCCACTTCTTTTCGTTCGCCATACTGTCTAGCAAACCCCAAAAAAGAGCTGTAATGATTGGCTTCACTGATCATTAATTTTCTGTAAAATTTAGCCAGTTTTTTATCTTCTAAATGTTCGGACAAGAGTCTGAAGCGTTCACAGCTTCTCGCTTCAATTAATGCCGCTAAAAGTAAACGGTGTACCAGTTGTGTTGTTCGACTGCCTCCTTTTGGGAAAAACTGTAATAGTTTTGATACATAAGCATCTTTACGATCTCTACCTAGAGTAAATCCACGCTCTAAAATGATATCATGAACCATTTTGAAATGACTCATTTCTTCTTCTACCAAGGCAATCATTTCTTGAACGAGTTCTGTGTATTCAGGAAAACTAACAATCAATGAAATTGCGGTACTAGCTGCTTTTTGTTCACAAAAGGCATGGTCTGATAAGATGTCTTCTAAATTCTTTTCAGCGATATTCACCCATCGTGGGTCAGAAGGTAATTTTAATCCGAGCATAACTTATAAATCTAAATCAAATGTTTTGCGTAATAATTCTACGTGTATATTTTTCTCTACTAATTTTTGATACTTATCTTCAGGAGTATAAGCATATTGTTTTTCAAGCGTCTCATTGACAACGATATCTAAAGAAATGGAGAAATTATTAACAGATTTTCGCAAGTACTGTAATAATTCAAACTGCTGACGTTCTACTTCAATTTTGTTGGTGGTGTTTGGGAACTCCAAACGAATAGTATTTTCGTTAATCAACTTTGGGGTATCAATTTGAAGAATTGCTGCAAGATTATATTTTCCTTCAGTTTCTAATTTTGTGACAAAAATATTCCAGAATTTGATAAGAGTTTCTAAGGTAAACGAGTCATTTGGAAGATCTTCTTCATCAACGGTGACCTCCATCAATTTAATTTGATGCTCTTTTTTCTTTCTAATGCTGCTGAGCGAGAGTCCCGAAGTGGGGCGTTGTGTACTTTTAATGACAGGTTTTGGTAATTCTGCCTTTACATAGGACGCTTTTGGTTCTTCTACTTTTTCAGTACTAGGGGGAATTTGTTCAGTTGGTTCTTGGGCTGGTTTTTCTGAAGTTGTTTCGGGGCGCTTAATCTTAACCTCGGCAATATTTTTTGACCTAAAGTAGGATGCAGGAATTATAAACCCGCTAGGCTTTTTTTTTTCTCCATCAAAAGTGATAGAGGCAAGCTGCATTAAACAAAGTTCGACCAGAAGTCGCTGGTTTTTGCTTGTTTTGTATTTCAGATCACAATCATTAGCGAGTTCTATAGCATGAATCAAAAAGGTTTGAGACGTTAATTCAGATTGTGTTTTATAGGTTTTTTTTGTATCCTCACCAACTTCTAACAATTCAATTGTTTGAGGAGTTCTACAGACTAATAAATCTCTAAAATGAGATGCTAAGCCTGTAATGAAATGATGACCATCAAAACCTTTGGAAAGGATATGATTAAAGTGGAGTAATAATTCTGGTATCTTGTTTTCAACAATTAAATCAGTTGCTTCAAAAAAGGTGTCATAATCTAAAACATTTAGATTTTCTGTTACCGCTTGACGTGTTAGGTTTTTCCCCGAAAAACTCACAACGCGATCAAAGATAGAGAGGGCATCTCTCATGGCGCCATCTGCTTTTTGAGCAATGATATGTAAGGCATCATCTTCCGCGTTGATACCTTGTTCTTGTGCAATGACTTTTAGGTAATTTTTAGCATCGTTAACATTGATGCGTTTAAAATCAAAAATCTGACAACGTGATAGAATGGTGGGTATGATTTTATGTTTCTCCGTCGTCGCTAAAATGAAAATACAATGTTTTGGTGGCTCTTCCAAGGTTTTTAGAAAGGCATTAAACGCCGATGGGGATAACATATGGACTTCATCAATAATATAGACTTTATAGTTGCCTACTTGAGGGGGAATCCGAACTTGATCTGTTAGACTTCGAATGTCATCTACAGAGTTGTTAGAGGCAGCATCAAGTTCAAAAATATTAAAAGCAAAATCTTCATTTTCATGCTCAGCCCCTTTGCTATTAATCATTTTGGCAAGAATTCGTGCACAAGTGGTTTTGCCAACCCCTCGAGGTCCTGTAAATAACAAGGCTTGCGCAAGATGGTTTTGATCAATGGCGTTTTTTAATGTATTGGTAATTGCAGACTGCCCAACGACATCCTTAAATGTTTGGGGTCTGTATTTTAATGCCGATACAATAAATGGTTCCATAGAAAATCTTGTTGTAACAAATTTAAAAATTCATGGCCTACTGCCTAAATTAAACCCTCTAAAATTAAAAGGAGTTATTAACAATTTATGTATTTTTGCCACAAAGCAGATCGCCTTATCGCTGTTCGTTTTTAACGAAGGGAGGAAAGTCCGGACACCATAGTGAATTATAGTGGCTAACGGCCACCAGTCGTAAGGCTAGGAAAAGTGCAACAGAAAGAATGTACAGGTTAAGCTGTAGTGAAACCAGGTAAACTCTATAAGGTGCAATGTCATGTATATCAGTGCTTGAGCGCGACACGTGCGATGCTGAAGGGTAGGCAGCTAAAGTTTACTGGTAACAGTAAACGTAGATAAATGATAAGGGTCACAGTTTTGTGATACAGGATCCGGCTTATAGATCTGCTTTTTTTTTTAGTTTTCAAAAAAGCTAAACCGATTTCCACCATAGCCTTTAACTTCAGAAAACTGTGCTGCAGATGATAAATCCGTTTGTTTCGAATGTTCTATAATCAACACACCATCGGTTTCTAAAAGCTCATTTTGAAAGACAAGTTCAACGATTTTTAAAAATTTTTCATGCTCAAGTTCATAAGGGGGATCGGCAAAAATAATCGTTTGAGGTTGTTTTGTTTTTTCCAAAAACCCAAACACCTCTGCTTTTATCACCTGGATGGGCATGTCAAATGCTTCCGAAGTTTGAGAAATAAACTTTGTACAATGAAAGTTTTGATCAACCGCAACAATAGCTTCGGTTCCTCTTGAAGCAAATTCATAACTAATATTTCCTGTTCCCGAAAACAAATCCAACACCGAGATGTCATGAAAATGATACCGGTGATTCAGAATGTTAAATAGCGCTTCTTTAGCCATATCTGTTGTAGGACGAACTGGTAATTTTTTTGGAGCCATGATTCGTCTGGCTTTGAATAGTCCTGATATGATTCGCATTATAAGCTATTTAGAAGTGTGAAATGTTTTGAACTCATATTTTTACTGTAGAGCATTGCGTCATTTGATATGAGGCTGATATTTCTTACGTATTTGTACGCAATTTTATAACGATCATCTGTATCATTAATGGCGCCCATTAAAACTAGAGAAAATTCCTCTGGATTAAGTTGTAATTGTTCTGCGGTGAATAACAAATAATAGATGAAATCTTCCTTGGTGATGTACTCAAAACGATTATAAAACTTTAAATGATTGTTTTCAACTACAATAATTTCAAAATGAGACGGCTCAATATTGATGTACATTTTTGCTAATTTTGAATTTTTTTCGAGGGTTAGTACACGGTTTAGTGTGATTGTTGAACTGTGCTTGTATTCAAAACTCCCAAAACGTTCAAATATAAAATTGTTAATATTTACGAGCGGCACATACACTACCATGATGTCTTCGGCATTCAAATGGTCGTAAGTGATAAAGTCTGTTTTTAAAATTTTGCTATTAAACTTAAGATAGTCTACTAAATTAGTTTCATCAAACAAAGGTTTAGGAACGAGTGTCGCTAATTCATTGTCGTGAACGACAAACACTTTAGAAA
>JABAYZ010000056.1:9166-9343 GCA_018608735.1 Flavobacteriaceae bacterium
AATTGCTTTTGAAGCGCATCTAAACTATTGAAACTATGGGTTAACTGATCCAAAAGCGTTTGAGGCGTTTGTTTTTTATCAAAATAAACCGCATCCAAAAACTCAACTTCAGAGTTCATTGTGTTTAAAACAAAAAAAGAAAGTCCACTCAAGTTTACTTGAATGGACAATTCATAT
>JABAYZ010000062.1:0-4767 GCA_018608735.1 Flavobacteriaceae bacterium
GCTATAGCAATGAGTTTTCCCATCAATGAATTCTTTTATTTACGTAAAAGTACAATTATTTATAACGAATAAAAATGAAATTGTTCAAGAATTTTGTTGAGTTTTTAACTTAACTTTAAACGTCTCAACTTTAAATGTTTCACTTTGTTTTTATAAAAATAAATGTACAAATAATTTTTTTTAAATAGACTTAGTTTATTAGAGATACGATACATCCAAATGTCACTATGTAAATCATTATAAACTAATCCTAAGTTTGTAATAATTTCATTTTTTGTACATCCACGAAGCATTTCAAAATTTTGATCTTTAAATGCAAATGGTTTAAAATTATCTAGATTCCTTTCTTTAGTTAAAGGATCAAGTAAAACTGCCTCCTCAGTTTCTTTCATAATTTGAGGGATCTTTTTTCCTAAAGGTTTTTGTTTGACTAAGGTTTGATTTTTCATAATTTCACGACATAAATTTAAATAGTTCGTTGAGCCTACACTGGACACTTTGTAATCAAATACACTAGTGCCATAACTAGAGGCTTCACTTAAGCTTACATTTCTTCTAATAATAGTTTTAAATATTAAATCCTTAAAATGTTTTTTTAATTCTTTTACAACATGATTATTATGACTTAAACGTTCGTCAAACATGGTCATCAGAATTCCCTCAATATTTAGGTCTTTGTTGAAAGATTTTTTAATACTTTTAATAGTAGACAATAATTTTCGTAGCCCATCCAATGCAAAAAACTCACATTGAACAGGGATTATAACAGCATCTGCTGCAACAAAAGAATTTAAGGTTATATATCCCAAGGATGGCGCACAATCAATTATGATAAAATCAAATTGATTTTTAATACTATCCACTGCAGTTTTAAGGCGATTTAAATTAGGATTTTCAACATTTATTTCAATTTCAGATAACTTAATTGAACCAGGTATTAGTTTTAAATTTGGACTGTGAGTTTCTACAATACATTGATCTGCACTTAAATCAACTTGAAAAAGGTTTACAATTGAAACCTCTACATTTTTAGAAATTACGCCTAATCCAGATGTTGCATTTGCTTGCGGATCTGCATCTATAAGCAGCACTTTTTGTTCTAAGATGCCAAGTGCACTAGATAAGTTGATGGCTGTTGTAGTTTTTCCAACGCCACCTTTTTGATTAGCAATTGCTATTATTTTTGATAGTGACATATGAGATTTGGGGTTTCATTTGTAACTTATTTTGATAGTGTATTTGTAAATAAATTCAATAAATATAATTAATTTTTTAATATTTTCAAAACAGTAGAAGCAGTATCACAAATTTTTGTTCCAGGACCAAACACAGCCACCGTACCAGCATCAAACAAATACTGGTAATCTTGTTTAGGAATCACACCGCCAACAATTACCATAATATCTTCACGTTGGTACGCTTTTAAGGCTTCAATCACTTGAGGAACAAGTGTTTTGTGACCACCAGCTAAAGAAGATATACCTAAGATATGGACATCATTTTCAACCGCTTGTTTAGCGACTTCTTCTGCAGTTTGAAAGAGCGGTCCGATATCAACATCAAATCCCAAATCGGCATAGCCTGTAGCCACTACTTTTGCGCCTCGATCATGACCGTCTTGTCCCATTTTTGCAATCATGATTCTTGGACGACGTCCTTCAGATTTCGCAAATTCATCGGCCAATTGTCTGGCGTTCTCAAATGCATCGTCATTTTTAATTTCTTTGCTGTACACTCCTGAAAATGTTTTTATTTCTGCTTTATACCTTCCAAATTCTTGCTCTAGTGCGGTGCTTATTTCACCAAGTGTGGCTCGAAGTCGGGCAGCTTCTACGGCTAAAGCTAGTAAATTTTCACTTCCATTTGCTGCAGCTTTTGTTAATTTTTTTAAAACCCCCTCAATTTTTTTAGAATCACGCTGCGTTTTGACTTGCGATAACCGTTCCAATTGCTGTGCTCTAACACGTTCATTATCGACTTCTAAAATATGCATTGAATCTTCATGATTAAGCTTATACTTATTAACACCAATAATAACATCTTGACCAGAGTCAATACGGGCTTGTTTTCGAGCAGCAGCTTCTTCAATTCTAAGTTTTGGAACTCCAGATTTAATGGCTTGTGTCATACCGCCTAAACGTTCCACTTCTTCAATGTGACTCCATGCTTTTTCTGCAATTTCAGAGGTCAATTTTTCAATGTAATAACTCCCAGCCCAAGGATCAACCGTTTTTGTAATTTTCGTTTCAGTTTGTAGGTATAATTGTGTGTTTCTTGCGATTCGTGCCGAAAAATCAGTTGGGAGGGCAATTGCTTCGTCTAAGGCATTGGTATGTAAACTTTGTGTCCCTCCAAATATAGCCGCAGTGGCTTCGATACAAGTTCGTGCAACATTATTAAAGGGATCCTGTTCAGTTAAACTCCATCCACTGGTTTGACAATGTGTTCTTAATGCTAAAGATTTTGTGTTTTTTGGATTAAATTTCTGAACGATTTTTGCCCACAACATTCGAGCAGCACGAAGTTTGGCAATCTCCATAAAATGATTCATTCCAATGCCCCAAAAAAATGATAATCGAGGCGCAAAAGTGTCAATTTCCAGACCTGCATCCAAACCCTTTCTAATGTATTCCATCCCATTGGCTAGGGTATATGCAAGTTCAATATCGGCAGTTGCACCAGCCTCTTGCATATGGTATCCAGAGATACTAATACTATTAAACTTAGGCATGTGTTGACTTGTAAATTCAAAGATGTCAGACACAATTTTCATGGAAGCTTCAGGAGGATAGATGTAAGTGTTCCGCACCATAAATTCCTTAAGAATATCATTTTGAATTGTCCCACTCAATTGGTGTATTTCAACACCTTGTTCTTGAGCCGCAACAATATAAAATGCCATAATAGGGAGTACAGCACCATTCATGGTCATGGATACACTCATTTGATCTAGAGGAATGTCGTTAAATAATAATTTCATATCCTCAACAGAATCTATAGCAACCCCTGCTTTACCTACATCTCCAACAACACGCTCATGATCACTGTCATACCCTCGATGTGTTGCTAAGTCAAAAGCAACCGAAAGTCCTTTTTGACCCGCTTTTAAATTTCGTTTGTAGAATGCATTGCTATCTTCAGCAGTTGAAAATCCAGCATATTGTCTAATAGTCCATGGACGCTGGACATACATAGTACTATATGGCCCTCTAAGAAAAGGGGCAGAGCCTGCCGCAAAATCTAAATGCTCTAAGTCCTCTATGTCCTTTACTTTATAGTTTGATTTTACAGCAATTTGCTCGGCAGTATTAATTTTTTTTTCTGCGGTAACTGAGGTTTTGATCCCCTCTAAAACGATATGTTGAACATTTTTTCTATTCATCTTTAAGTCGTTTTTGTTCAATACCTTCGGCAATTCTTCTAGGGATAATGGGTTCTAATAGTGTTTTTCGCGGCTGTTGTTTTATAAACGGATAAATTTCTAAATCTGCTTTCATTTTATCTGAAGTATTTTGCTGAAAATGAGTCCCTAAAAGCCCTTCATTTCCATTGTCATACAAACCCTGTTCTTTTTGTGCATGATCTTTAATTTTTTTCTGAATAACGCCAGTTTTTAGGAGTTTTAGAAAACCACCTTTATGTTCAATATCTTTAAATAACTCTAATGCTTTTTGAGCCAATTGCTGTGTCAGTGTTTCAATATAATAAACGCCTTCAGTAGGGTTTGAGACGGCATCAAAATAACTTTCTTTCTTGAGAATTAGCAATTGATTTTTTGATAGTCGATTCCCAAATTCATTATCCTTATGAAACAAATGATCATAAGGCATATTAACAATAGTGTCGCTACTTCCCAAAATAGCACTCATGCATTCTGTAGTAGTTCGAAGCATGTTAATATTATAGTCATAAATCGTTTTATTTCGTCGACTGGGTTGAGTAAGAATGTGACAGTCAACAGTAAGCGCATACTCTTTTGTTAGACTTTGCCACAACACTCTCAAGGCCTGAAGTTTAGCAATCTCAAAAAAGTAATTACTTCCTACAGAAACTTTAAAAACGACACAGTTTATACGTTCATTTCCTAGCATGTTAAGGTATTCATTAGCATGGGCTAGGGTATAGGCCAGTTGTTGAATCATACTAGCGCCTGCATTTTGAAACAATCCCAAATCAACTGAGATGAGCCCGTCTAATGCAGAACCAATGCTTAGTGTTTGTTTTAGCGTATGCAAATCTGATTTTAGATTTTCATACCAATTTCCAGATCGTGCTAAGTGGCCAATAGGATCTTGTAGTACATAAAAGACAGTCTTATTTTTATCGGAAAATGCTTGGAGCATTTGGATTAATTTTTCTGAAATAAATAAGGGTACAAAATAAATAGGGAGACTAGAAGTGTCGATATTTTTCAGAAGGTCTTCGATGGAAAATGATTCTGATGGTAGTGTGAAGACTAAACTTTCTATCCCGTTTTCTATAAGGTCTACAGCATGGGCATTACTTTTTTCTATAGAATTTACATAAATAGAATGGCCAATATTCCAGTCGGAAGACCTGTGATCAAAGGCAGCTGCTTTGGTATAGGTTTCAGAGTGATAAAACGGTTTTACGTCAATTCCCTCAATAGAATTCCAAACTAATTGGTCATTAAAGTCTTTTCCTTGAAGCTCAAATTGAATTTTTTGTTTCCATGCTTTAGCAGATGTTGATTCAAAATTTTCAAAAAGAGTTGACTTACTCATTGGTTTTGGTTTTTAAACTATC
>JABAYZ010000062.1:4777-7567 GCA_018608735.1 Flavobacteriaceae bacterium
ATAAATAACTTCGTTATCTTTTTTCATTTTGTAATGCTCACGGGCATATTTTTCAATACCGCCTGGGGAATTCAAAGTATTGATTTCTTTTTTGTCATTTGCAATTTCTCCGTTATAGAATTCAATTTTCGAATTTAAATCCTCTATATCTTCGTTTAAATCCTTATGAATTATCCATGAATTCGCATCAAATACCAGCATCCAAACAATAAAGACAACCACTATAAGAAAATAAATATTCTTGATGGGTTTTAATAATTTCCAGAAAGCTTTAAATTTTTTCAGCATTAGAGTTGATCGTTTATTATTGATTTAACGACATTTACAGCCACGGTATTGTAATGATTATTTGGAATTATAATATCGGCAAAAGCCTTCATAGGTTCTATAAACTGTTGATGCATTGGCTTTAAGGTTGTTTGGTAACGCTCCAAAACTTCATCCAAATCTCTACCGCGTTCAGCAAGATCTCTTTTTAAACGTCGTATTAGGCGTTCATCACTATCTGCATGAACAAATATTTTTATATCAAACAATGATCGTAATTCGTTATTTGAAAGTATTAAAATTCCTTCAACGATAATCACCTTCTTAGGTTCAGTAACTGTAGTTTGCCCAGTTCTGTTGTGTGTCTTAAATGAATATACGGGTTGATCAACGTTTTCTCCATTTTTTAACGCTTTTAAATGTGTTTCTAGAAGTTCAAAATCAATAGATTTTGGATGATCAAAATTAATCTTACAACGTTCTTCATAGGATAAATGAGACGTGTCTTTATAATAGGAGTCTTGAGAAATTACTTGTACTTCTCCTTCAGGGAATTCAGATAGAATTTGATTCACTACTGTAGTTTTTCCACTTCCTGTTCCACCACCGATACCAATAATTAACATACCCCTTACTTTTGAATTTTAACAAAGTTAAGATTATTTTCTTGGTTTTGGTTTATTGAGGATTAATATTAATAGGACTATTTAGTCTACAATTTATTATAAACTGTTGATAACTTACCGTTCAAATTTTATGTAAAACGCCTACTTTTGTATTCTAAAATTAAAAAATCATGTCTGATATTATAGAATCTGTAAAATGTTTAATTATCGGGTCTGGACCTGCGGGATATACTGCTGCCATTTATGCTGCCCGAGCCAATATGTCCCCTGTATTATACCAAGGTACACAGCCCGGAGGCCAATTAACAACTACCAATGAAGTTGAAAATTTCCCTGGCTATCCAGATGGTATTACCGGTCCTGCAATGATGTTGGAATTACAAGCTCAAGCAGAACGGTTTGACACAGATGTAAGAGATGGATGGGTGACCAAAGTTGATTTTTCTGGACCTGTTCATAAAGTATGGGTAAATGGCTCCAAAGAAATTCATTGTGAAACCATTGTGATTTCTACAGGTGCAACAGCGAAATATCTAGGAATAGACTCTGAACAAAAATATTTAAAACTCGGTGGCGGAGTATCCGCTTGCGCCGTTTGTGATGGGTTCTTTTACAGAAATCAAGAGGTTGCGATTGTTGGTGCAGGAGATTCAGCTTGTGAAGAAGCGCACTACCTTTCCAAACTTTGTACGAAAGTCACCATGTTGGTACGTCGTGATGAATTTAGAGCTTCTAAAATCATGGCTAAACGAGTAAAAAACACAGAGAATATCGAAATTTTATTTAATACTGAAACTGAAGAAGTATTAGGAGACGGTCAAGTGGTTACTGGAGTTCGAGTAAAAAACAATATATCAAATGCAATAACAGATATTCCTGCAACTGGATTTTTTGTAGCTATTGGGCATAAACCAAATACCGATATTTTTAAAGAATTTTTATCCTTAGATGAAACGGGTTATATCATCAATACACCAGGGACTTCTAAAACGAATGTAGAGGGTGTTTTTGTGAGTGGCGATGCAGCTGACCATGTTTACAGACAAGCCGTTACTGCTGCTGGAACTGGGTGTATGGCTGCTTTGGATGCCGAACGTTACTTGGCTTCCAAAGAAGGATAATTAGCGTAATTCGGCCCCTAACTCAGATTCAAAACGCTTTTGGATTTTCGACATTATTTTGTCAATTTGAACGTCTGTAAGCGTTTTGTTTTTGTCTTGAAGTGTAAAGCTTACCGCATAACTCTTTTTGCCTTTGGGTAATTTATCTCCTGTATAAACATCAAATAGATTGATGTCTTTTAAGACGTTATTTTCCGATTGTTTTGCTAATTTAAAGATGCTTTCAAAAGTAACATCTTCATTAATTAATAAAGAGAAATCACGATTAACCTCAGGGAATTTCGAGATGTCTTTAAATTTTATTGTTTCTTGACGTATAACCTTCAATAAATTATCCCAGTTAAAATTAGCACAATATACACTTTGAGAAATTCCAAACGATTTTAAAGCTGAAGCCTTTAGATTTCCAAATTCAACTAGTGAGTTTTTGCCAATACTTAACTGTTGGCCTTCATTAAAAAGATCATTAGTTAGTGGTGAACTTTTTGGTTTTTGAATTCCTAAACGCTCAAATATAGCAGTGATTATCCCTTTTAAATAAAAATAATCTACAGGGGTTTCTTTTGAACTCCAGTGTTTTTCGGTCTTATTCCCTGAAACAAAAATAGAGAGGACATTTAATTCTTCTTTATTGTTTTCATAATTATGATAGGTTTTACCAAATTCAAATAACTTCAAATCGCTTTGTTGTCTGTTAATGTTAAAAGCAATCGCTTCTAATCCAGAAAAAATTAAGGATTGACGCATCACTGATAAATCCTGTCTCTTATAAACAT
>JABAYZ010000062.1:7577-9087 GCA_018608735.1 Flavobacteriaceae bacterium
CAATTTTGTAGCTTTCAAATTTAGAGGTATTAGAAATTGAAGCATTTAATTTATTCGTAATCTCGATGTTGTTATACCCGTAAACTCTAAGAATTTCTTCGATGACATCTACTTCGCGTTGGACATCATTTCTATAGGCTGGAATAGTTAGTCCTAAACCACTTTCGGTAACATTATTGACTTTTATTTCTAAGGCACTAAGAATACTTTTGATCATTTCTTTGGGAAGTTTTTCCCCAATGAGTTCATTGGTTTTATCAAAACTTAAAAATACTTGAGAATCTTCAATTTTATTAGAATATTCATCTATTAAATCACTGGTTATTTTTCCGCCTGCGATTTCTGTAATTAATAAAGCTGCTCTTTTGAGTGCGTATTCTGTATTGTTTGGATCTATTCCACGTTCAAATCGAAAAGAAGCATCTGTGTTTAGTGCATGTCTTTTTGCTGTTTTTCGGATGCTTACAGGATTGAAGTAAGCTGCCTCTAAAAATATTGAACGGGTATCCTTAGAAACTCCTGAGTTTTCACCACCAAAAACCCCTGCAATGCAGAGCGGTTTTTCAGCGTCACAAATCATCAGATCATCTTCATGAATCGTACGTTTTACTCCATCTAGAGTTATAAATTCCGTACCTGATTTGACCGTTTTTACAATGATTTTTTTACCGGATATTCGATCTGCATCAAAAGCATGTAACGGCTGTCCTAAATCATGTAATACATAGTTTGTGGCATCTACAATATTGTTAATAGGGTTTAATCCTATGGCTTTTAATCTGTTTTGTAACCAAAGCGGAGCGTCTTTCACAACAATATCGGATATTGTTAATCCGCAATAGCGTGGCGCTTTTTGTTTGTCTTCTACTAGGACATCGATTTTTAGGCTTCTGTTGTCAACATGAAAAGCAGTAACTGAAGGGCTTATTAACTTTGCATTGATTCCATGCTGAGATAGGCCTGCCATTAGATCTCTAGCTGTACCATAATGACTCATCGCATCGGCACGGTTAGGAGTTAATCCAATTTCAAAAACTAAATCATCTTCAATATCAAAATGTTTGGCTAATGCAGTTCCAATTTCCAGAGCATTATCTAAAATCATAATACCATCATGAGATGCGCCTAAACCCAATTCATCTTCAGCACATAACATACCGTGACTTTCTTCGCCACGAATTTTTCCTTTTTTGATGGTCCAAGCTTCTCCTTCAGTAGTATATAAAGTGGTGCCTATGGTAGCAACAGCTACTTTTTGTCCCGCAGCTACATTTGGTGCACCACAAACAATGGAGAGTGGTGTTTTATCACCAATATCGATAGTAGTTATTTTTAATCGATCGGCATTAGGGTGTTGCTCACAAGTAAGGACGTGTCCAACAACGATGCCTTTTAATCCGCCTTTGACAGATTGAAATGATTCTAATCCTTCGACTTCTAATCCTAAATCTGTTAGAAGTTCAGAGGTTTTTTCAGCAGTCCAATCAATTTTAATAAATTGTTTTAACCA
>JABAYZ010000173.1 GCA_018608735.1 Flavobacteriaceae bacterium
GCCCTAACGAATAATCTATAGGACAGCCTTCCCAGTAAGGATATAGGTTAGCTAATATAATATCAGAGTGCTCTACAATAATTGGATGACGAGAAAACTCATAATACGCGTCTACATAACCTATGGGAATGTTTAACCCCGCTAAGGCTTTTCTTACGCGTTTCATGTAACCTATTAACTCGTCTAAAGTTAAGTCGTCACGATACAAAACCTCGTTACCTACTGCAGCGACATCTACATGCCCTGCTTTTGCTAGTGCAATTAGGCCTTCAATTTCTTTTTCGTTTTCTTCTTTATCATCACCAAGCCAGGCACCAACTAAGGTTTTTAACCCATGTTTTTTAGCCGCAACAGGAACAAATTCATTTCCCTCTATACACGAAAATGAACGGATTGCGCCTACATAAGGTTTTAAAATTTTTACACGACGCTCTACTTGCTCCATACTAATTTCATCACCTGGTTTTTGACCGTCTTCGTACATACTAAAGCAAATACCATGCATACCATCTTGGATGGTTTTACGCCATTGGCTTTTTAAATCTTCTAACGAATCTTGAGAGGTGTCTATACCATTGGTGGCAATTTGACTGTAATCATTTTTAGGCTTGTGATAGGATTCTTCTCTGTACGACATTTCTAATATAATTTACTATTGGTTAAATTTTAATTTTTCGTTTTTATCCCAAATTCCCCATCGTGCTCCTACATCTCCTTCGTGGTGTACTTTCCAAGACTCATCAAATGATGAAAAATAGAATAGTGGTATTTCATTGTTTTTTGCCCAATTGATCGTATCTATAAAATACTTCATTGCATTAATTTCTGTTGGTATTGCTGATTTTAAAGTATCGCCTTGATTTGGCCAGCCTGTTTCTGTAATAATGACAGGTTTCCCATTGGCTACTTGTTGTGTCACAGCATACATTTGTTTTAAATAAGTTGCAGATTGATCTATATTACAGCCTTCCCAAAACGGATAGCAATTTACTAAAATAACGTCACATGCGTCTATAAGTTGTGATCTTTCTACAAACTGATAATAGGCATCGACATAACCTACAGGAATGCCGGGTAATGCTTCTTTTACTCTATTGATGTAAGTAATCAATTCTTCTTCGGTCAGCTCTTCACGCATTAAGGATTCATTGCCTACAACTGCTATATCTACCAACCCCGATTTTCCAAGTTTTATGAGTGCTGTAAGCTCTTTTTCGTTTTGTGCTTTATCGTCACCAATCCAAGCACCAACCATGGTCTTGAGTTTATTTTGATGTGCTGCTTTTGGAATGTGCTCATTGCCCTCTGTACAAGAAAAAGAACGCACCCATTTGGTATGAGGAGTTATCACATTCATACGTTGGCTGATTTGCGCCTCAGATAACTGATCCCCAATATTTTGTCCTTCTAAATACGGACTAAAACACAAACCATGTAACCCATTATCTAATGTTTTAGAAAATAAGGCTTTGATGTCTGCATCTGTTTTTGATGAAAAATCAATATCCGATGAGTTATCTATTTGTAAATCGGAGCTTAGCAAGGACGCGAGTTTGTCTGTTTGATAAAACGATGTTGGTAGTTGTTTTCTTTTCGCTAGTTGTCCACTAATCTCCACCGCTTTTTCTTCTGTAAGGTCATAATCACGCATTACCCACATTGCGATTACAGTTCCTAATATTGGAAAACCAGAAAAGAATACACGCAACCCAATGATAGCTCCTTCTTGTTCAGTCGAAGCAATCCCTTCTTGAAAACCAAAAATCGTCAGAATAACTCCACTCAAAGCACCCGCAATTGCAAAACCAAATTTGACCATCCACCAGTAAATTGCGCCAAAGATACCTTCTCTTCGTTTTCCTGTATTCAACTCGTCTAAATCAATCACATCTGAAGTCATAGACATCATTAGCGTGAATAAACTTCCTATTCCAAAAGAAAAGAACGGAAGCGCAAAAATAAACATATAAGGCTTGCCTGGAATTAACAAAAACCAAAGCATTATATACCCAATTATAGAAATACCTTGAGACCATAAAAATGCATTTTTCTTTCCCAATTTACGAGACATCCAAGTGACAATTGGAATAACGATAAAGGTTGTGGAAAGGGCTCCTAAACATCCAAACAAGGAAGGCCAGTATCCTGCATTTGCAGCTTCGGCATCTCCATTAAAGAGTTGATATACGATTACAAAAAAGGTAAATGTAGCAACGGTATTGAACGCATTAAAAATCAAAAAAGTTGAAATACACAATTTTCGAAACGGCTTAATTTTTAACGCTTCTTTAAAGCCTAACTTAATTTCATTAAAACTGCCTTTGATATTACTCAGTGATAAATCGGCATAATCTTCATCTAGGGTCGATTTACTTTTAATAAAAATAGCAGGTACCATTGCCACAAACATTAAAATACCACCAACCCAAATAGCTAGAGTTCGTGTCGCTTCTTCTGCCGTAGCAAACCAGCCATCATCTCCATTAAGATACATGATTACCCAAAACCATGGCGCTATAACCCAGGCCCATTGCCCTATCCATTGTGCAACTGCCATGATGCTTGTACGTTCGTGAAAATCATCGCTCATCTCATACCCCATGGCCACATAAGGAACACTAAAAATAGTGAGTCCCAAATAAAAAATAAAAGACCAAAACATAAAATAAGCAAAGTTATAATTCACTCCGCTACCTATATGTAATTGCCACATGATGGCAAAGGATATTCCCATCACAATGGCGCCAATAAACACATATTGTTTACGTCGACCCCATTTAGATTTGGTATTATCTGATATAAACCCCATAATTGGATCTGTAAAAGAATCAAATATTCTAGGAAAAAAGTATATGATTCCCCACATCCACCCTGGAAATCCTAGGTTTTGAACCAAAACTACCATAAAAATTCCAAGCGCTGCTGGAAACATTTGGTTAGCGAGCATTCCTAACCCAAAGGCAATTTTTTGACCTAAGGGGACTTTGTTAAGGGTGTTAGACATAATGTGTTGGTTTTAGTTTGTGTGTAGGTTAGTATGTGTATGTTATTGTGATATTATTATAGATTGAATAGCTTGTGGTTGTATTGTTATTAATTTTGATGTTTCTCCTAAAGAAAGCTCAAAGGTTTTTAATGTATTTCCTTCATTAAAGACCACTACAGCAATAGACCCATCTGGGTTATGTGCAGCAGTGACTTGTAAGTCTGTATCCGATTTTTCTAAACCAATTACTTTTGCACCTGGTCGAATATATTTACTAAAATGTGCCATAGTGTAATACAATGGCGTAAAGTATACTTCGTCGTTTTCTGGATCGACAATTACTGGAGCTACACACCAGTTTTCAAACCAGTTTGGTCCGCCTTGTCTATCCAAGACCATGTTCCAATCTACCCAGCCATCGACCCAGTTATTTAGGCATCCAATAATGTCTCGTGCATATCTGTTGACTGGTGCATATTTTGGGTGTAAATATTTCTTTGCGGGTTCTCTCCAATCATAACCCCAATCGGTAGCTTTCTTACTCCAATACCATTTATCATCTTGCCACTGCGGGATTTCAGAATCTACACAGCCTTCGGTTTCAATTAAATATTTATCAGGTGCTTTCTCATGCGCATACTGTAATGCTTCAGGGAAAAAATCATAGGTACTTTCATACCAATGAATAGCAGTTCCTGAGAAGTATTTAGAAGAGGCTTCATCTTTGTACATGTCATCTACCCATTCTTTTAAGCCATCTCTATTTTGATCGTATCCTAAAATTTTAATAGCTGATTTTCCTACTTCTTCTAATTTTGGTCCTAAATAATTTTGAACAAAATCGGTTTCTTCTTCTGGAGAAAAGTGCATACTCTCCCAGTTGTTACCATTGCCATGTGGCTCATTTACGGGAGTTAGTCCCCAAATATCAATACCCTCGTTTTTATAGGCTTCTAAATATTTTGAAAAATATAACGCAAACGCACTATAGTACTCTGGTAATAATTTACCACCAACATAGTTTTTATTGTCTTTCATCCATGGCGGGGCGGTCCAAGGCGATGCGATAATGTTAAAGCCCTCTTTTGAGATGGCCATTGCTTCTTTGATCATTGGAATTAGATCGTCTTTATCTTCTTGTATACTAAAATGTTTTAACTCTAGATCATCGGCGATTGGCGCATAGGTGTAATTGTTTAATGAAAAATCACAAGAACTGATATGAGTACGGGTGAGTGTGTAATTGGCCCCATCTTCGCTGAAATAAGCGTTGAGTATGGTATCTCTATTTTTTTTACTCAAACGATTTAGTAAATAGGCCGAAGATTCAGTAAATGAGCCTCCAAAACCAGTGATGGTTTGATATATTTTGTCTGGATTTAGTTTAATTTTTGAGGGAGTTTCAGAAGTTTCAAACTCTGAAATTTCAGTCAATTTATTTCCTTGAGCAGATGTTTCATAAACAATAACTTCTAAGGGTTTGTTTGAGGTACAAGCTGTGAGCATTATTAATAAAATTAAAAAATGATTTGGTTTTAAATGTTTCATCTTAATGGTTCTTTATGAGTTCTGATTTTACAGGAGGTAATTCTACTTCGAGCAATAAGGCGTCTTTATTGCCATTATAGGTTTTAGTGATTGGTTTTCCGTTTCGAGTCAGTCCATCAAAAACCCCTTGATCTACCAAGTCCCATAGTACATATTTGGCTTTGCCCTCAACTGTGAATAATCCAAAATAGTTCTCAGATCCGCCCTTGTTGTGAGCATCTTTCCAGGGTTCATCAAAGGCTTCAAAATAGAAGCACGACATATTATTTTGGTTGGTCCATTGGCGCATATTGTTATAAAAAAGAGCTTCCTTGTATTCATCGGTAGCTTTTGAGCCTTTTGAACCATAAAACCCATTAGACGCACTCGCCCAACCTGTTTCACCAATGTGTATGGGTTTACTAATTCCTAAACTTTTCATGTAGTTTGCTACACTATCATGTTGTGAGGCAGCATATTTTGTTGCCCGATTCATGGCAATGTCTATTCGTTTCAAACTAGACAGCTCTATTTCTTCACCAAAAACGCCCCAAAAAACTGGGTTATAATGTGTGTCGTGCATAGGATAGGTATGTACAGATACGTAATCCACAGCTTTTATTAATTTTGTAAGATCATCTGTATGGTATTGTGGGTCTCCTCCACCCCATGACGCAAAATTATCTGAACTAGTAATCCAAATATCTTTTGGTAACTTTCCTGTTTGTTTTAAGGCTTGCAAATGTGAAACCCATTTTAAAATCACATTAGGTTGTACAAAATATGATGTTGCCCATTTGACCATGGCCTCGTTCCCAACAGCAATAATTTTTACAATATCTGGATATTGATTTGCCAACGCTACCGCACGATTAATTTCTTCAGCATTCTGTGCGCTTTCGACATTGTGGTTTACTGGCCTATCAGTCCAAGCATTTAAACAATCCATCCAAGCCCCTAACATTAAATACATTTCAAAGTTAGAGTCCTCTTTTTTCAATTCGCGTATCGCTTTCAAAATGTTTGAAGTGTGGGCTAGCTGAACATTGTATGTTCTTAATACTCGAATGTTCATCGCATGAAGAATTCTCATGTCTTCTTTTAACTCTTCAATAGTGGGTTGAAAATCTCTTGATGATTTTCGATACCCACCATAAGAAATAGCCAAATAGTCTGAATTTCCTAATATATCTTTAGCAGTCACTTCTTTTTCTATTTTATCGATGGTTCTATGTTCTTTTGGTTGATGTTCTTTACAGGACATTACGAGAAAAACAAGCAGTACTAAGTTTAATATGTATGTTGTTTTTCTCATAAAATCATATAAATACTATTTTAATCGGCTCTTGTTAATGTGTACGTTTATTTGAATAACTTCGCTATCACGATTAAATACATGTTCGCTTATTGTTGTATCTAAGCTTAACGTTTCAAAGGTTTTTGTAGTTCCATTACTCAAATTTACTGACAAACCATCTTCTTCTGAAATGGTATAGATTACAGGAACTTGACAATACGTAAAACACAATGAATCCTTAGAAATCAAAATGCTGTCCTGTTTATTTGGAATAGCGATATAATTAAATATTTTACTTTCTTGTAAAAATTCATTTTTTCGTAGCAAACACGGATTAAATCCTAGTTTACCCTCTGAAACCACAACCCCCAATTCACCAAATCGAGATAGGACATCTTCTTTTACTTGACCTGTCATTCCAGGTTGTTGTGCGCCTTTTCCTGCTGGTGTATGCGAATACGGATCGGTTGGGAAAGCACCGTATAATTTTGGCGATTTATGAACACCGATACCTGCATTTATTTCGTAGTAGTGATCGAGTAAGTTACCAATAGAAGTGCCGTTTTGTTCTGTAGCAATTGCTGACGTACAGGTTTCTAAAACTGCCAATTGTAATTTGGATACCATATGCCAGTATATAGAGCCTAAACCTTCATAGCCATAAAATGTTCCTGAACGGCCTGTAAAGGCTTTGTGATTAAAGACATCTTCGAAAATTTGAAGAACTTTTGGAGTTTCCTGAGCTATTAGCTCGGAATAAGCCGTTTCAGAAAGCTCTGCCAAAGCTACTTTAAGGTCATTAGCGTTTTTAAAGTTGCCATTAAAATGACATACACCATTAACGTCTTTCTCTAAAATTTGTACATTTCCATCAGCAACTAGTTGTTGTAAAAGTTTTGATGTTGAAATGGCTGCAGCTGAAATCGTGTTTCGCTCAATAAATCCTTTTAATTCTTTATAAGGATATAATAGATAACTGTATTGATCAGGACGGAAAAGTTTACTACTCTTCATCGCATTTAAGACTGATAATGAGTCTTCACTAGATAAATATTTTGAACTTAATACCGCAACTTGTCCTTCTAACATTTCATCTAAATATGAAATTGAAACGCTATTATTGTCGTTTACAGTCATTAAATTATACGCATGGTACAAATTATCTTCTCGTTTATTGACATTTATAGAATGTTCTAAGTATTGAAGACTGATTTGAATAAAGTCTTTTAGATCACTAATTGAAATATTCTCTTTTCTTCCAGAAAAAGCATGGGTATAAATTTGATCTCTATATGTGCTTCCAGCAGCGCCTAGAGCATCTAAAATTAGTTTTCGATCTGTATCGTTGACACGTCCCGATAGTAAGTTTTGGTTGTCCTTAAAGGTCGATAAAATCGCATTGAAAAATGCTACTAGCTCTTTGGATACCTCTACAGTTTCCAAATTAGTTTGAACTATAACGGTATCAAAGAATTTTAGAAAACGTCGTAAGTAGTATAGCGTTACCATAGAAACACCACTACCCACTAAGGCATTGTTGGCATCATTCCATTCTGGACGTTGTGTATTCATCCAAATTCCACCTTCTGGAATAAAGTTAGATAGTTTTGCTAAGGTCGTTGCAAGGATTTTTTCAATGAAATTAACTTTCACGATAAATCGGTTTTCATCTCTAAGTAAAGCACCATCGGCGCCAAGTTCTACACGTTGTTCTCTGATTTTATGATCTAATGCTTCATCAAATTCAATGGTGTCTTTCGGATTTTCAAGCAAGGCTTCGTAGCTTTTGATTTTGTAGGGTACATTTGCATATACAAACAAATCTTTATCAAAAAGCGTTGATAATTTTTTGGGTTGATGTTTTTCAATAAACTCTAAAAACTTCAGTAAATAAATCACTTGATGATCACCCCAATAACCAATGTATGACCATGGATCATCTGGCTCAATAGTTTCCCAATCAAAACCACCTTTTGTAACACGGTATGGATTGTAGCCATCAAAAGTAGTGGCGTTTAAAAACTTATGAATCATACTTTCAATAAACGCAGGATATGAATGTGCTAGTGCTTCCCAGTTTTGGAAAATATCACGCCAGTTTCCTTCGTAATCTAAGATTTTTGAACCGTCAATTTCACTTTTGGTGTTGATTGAAAATTTGTTCCATGGACGACTAGGGTCTCCATGTCGACGGCTAAATTTTAATGGCATATATTCAAAACACAAACGTCTAAAGTTGGTGTCATCGACTTCATATGCTAATTCTTGTAATAAGGAAAGTGAGAAAATCTCAGGAAGTTTTCCAACACTTTCTTCTGTTGTTCTTGCAACTTTTTTATTGGCTTTTAAAAGGTAATTTTTAAAATCCCATTTTTCTATTTGATAGTTATTATCGAAAATTCCACCTCTCATAATATTAAACAGGGTGTTCGCAAAATGACGAGTATCTCTAAATTTGTCTGCTGAAAGTTGTAGGCCATCAGAAGCCGCATTTAAAGCGATAAGACGTGTCGTTCCTTTTTCAATTTTTTCGTTGATCAATTCAACTAAACCATCGTTAGTTTTAATTTGATTAACCAGTTTTGCAATCGCAGAATGATTTTTATTAACCTCAGCAACTAGTAGCCATTCTTTAGATTCTTTTGCCGCCAATACAATTTTTGAATTGATGAAATAGGCGCCTTTTTCAGCTTTAACATCAGTCTCTTGTGAGAGTTGGTGTTGTTTTCTGAAACGATCCAACTGTAATGAAGATAATAGGTATTTAGCATTCTCTAACCCTAAAGACCAAACAACATTTGCTTTTAAGGCTTCGCTAGGCTCCGCTTTATCAACTATGATGGCACTTAAGGCATAGATCCCTAATCCGGAACTTTGTTCCAACTCACTTCGTTTATAGGCATCAACTAAATTACTACTTGAATTTTGTAAATCACTACCAACGCCGTAAGGCAAAATGTTTTGAATACCATCCAATACATTGATTTCAATAGTTGTTGTCGAAGTATTAATAAGCTTTGATTTTTTTATAAATCCAAACGTGTTTGTAGAATTCCATTGGTATTGAAAAGTAAGGTCTAAATCGTGATTAATTTCTTCAAAGAGCACTTTATTACCATACTCGTTTTTATATAGATTTCGAGTGGTTTGATACTTTCCAGCAAATCGATCAGAAAAAGGTTCCCATAAATGAACTTCATTATTTTTTTGTACTTGAAAAATAGATTTACTACCCGTAATCTCAGCGGCTTCAGTAATCTTATCATCTGTGTAG
>JABAYZ010000090.1 GCA_018608735.1 Flavobacteriaceae bacterium
CATACCCATTGAACCTAGAACAGGTAATGCTGTTTAGGGATGTGAGTTTCAATTTGAACAGTTGTTTTAATTGAAGTTAAACGAAGCATAAGCTTCTAAAATGTATAATTAATTTACAAAGAATAATTACCTCTTTTTATTCGATATTTTTTATCGTATGAAAAATTCTATTCTTTTAATTGCATTGTCACTGACAATTTCTGTGATGACTGCGCAACAAAACCAAGTAGAGACCGATTCTACCAAAACCCAAACTTTAGACGAGGTTTTACTCTCATCAACACGAGTTAAGCCCAATGCACCATTTGCGTTTACCAACATTGAAAAAGAAGCGTTAGAGTCTATTAACCTAGGTCAAGATTTGCCAATACTACTAGATCAATTGCCCTCTGTAGTCACAACAAGTGATGCGGGTTCTGGTGTTGGTTATACGGGCATTCGAGTTCGTGGTAGTGACGCCACCCGAGTGAATGTGACCATTAATGGAATTCCGTATAACGATTCTGAAAGCCAAGGTACATTTTGGGTTAATATGCCAGATTTTGTAAGCTCGGTTGAAGATATTCAACTACAACGAGGCGTTGGAACATCCACAAATGGATCTGGTGCTTTTGGTGCAAGCTTAAATTTAAAAACCCTAAACCCCTCTACACTAGGCTATGCAAATTCTACCCACGCCATTGGAAGTTATGGGACCAGAAAACACAACATCAGTATAGGGTCTGGAATAAAAAATAATTTTTATGCCGAAGCAAGACTATCAAATATTCAAAGTGATGGTTATATCGATAGAGCCAGTTCGGATTTAAACTCCTATTACACAGAAGCAGGTTTTATAAATGAAACGACAGCAGTAAAAGCTATTGTTTTTGGAGGGAAAGAGATCACATACCAATCATGGAATGGCGCCCCTGAAGCAGTAGTTAATAATGATGCCGCTGGAATCCAAGCTTTTATTGACAGAAATTATTCCTCAGATGATGAAGCAACGAATCTTTTAAATTCTGGGAGAACATACAATTCTTATACCTATGACAATGAGGTTGATAATTACGAGCAAACTCATTATCAACTCCATGCTTCACATCAATTTAACTCAAATCTATCAGCCAATATTTCTGGGAATTTTACCAAAGGACAAGGCTATTTTGAGCAATATAAAGACGATGAAACGATTGGTGACTATTTTCCAAATAGTGCAGATCCTACACAGGAAGGCGATGTTATTAGAAGACGTTGGTTAGATAATGATTTTTATGCTTTTGTCTATTCTTTGAATTATAATAAAAACAACCTAAGCCTATCTTTAGGAGGTGGATACACGTCATATAAAGGAGATCATTTTGGAGAGGTGATATGGAATTCTTTTGCTACAACTCCTGCTCTAGGCGACCGTTATTATTTTAGTTATGGTGAAAAACAAGATTTTAACACCTATCTAAAAGCAGAGTATACAATCAGCACAAACCTACTTACTTTTGTAGATTTACAGTATCGAACAGTGAAGTATGAATCTGTTGGGTTGAGCTCGGATTTATTGGCAATTAATGTAAAAGACAATTTTGATTTCTTTAATCCAAAATTAGGCCTTACCTATATCATTGATAATTATAATAGTGTTTATGGATCATATGCTGTTGCAAATCGAGAACCAAACCGTGATGATTTAACTAAAAACCCAATAAAACCCGTGTCCGAACAATTACATGATTTCGAGTTGGGATATAAACTTAAATCAGACAGCTATTATGCAACTGTCAATTTATATTATATGAACTACAAAGACCAATTGGTGCTTACAGGGGACTTAGACGACGTAGGAGATCCAATTCGTCAAAATGTTGCCGATAGTTATAGAGCAGGAATCGAAATACAAGCGGGTTATAAGTTTTCAAATCAATTTAGAATAGACGCCAATGCCACGTTTAGTCAAAATAAAATCAAGGCTTTTGATTATGTGGTTTATGACACACAGTATGATCCTAATACTTTTCAAACACTTTCTTATGCGCCAGTTACAACGACTTACGAAAACACTGACATATCCTTTTCTCCAAATACAATTATTGGAAATACACTGACTTATTCACCTATTAAAAATGGGACTGTAGCACTGATATCTAAATATGTTGGAAAGCAATATTTAGACAACACTTCGGATGACAGTAAAAGTATTGATGCCTATTTTGTAAACAACCTTAATCTGTCATATAAAATCAATCCAAAGTGGATAAAAGAGATTGCATTCAATGTATTGGTCAATAATTTATTTGATGCTGAATATGTATCTAATGGGTATACTTACAGTTATTTTTACAGACCCGAAAACTCTAATAACCCAGCAATTACAGAAAATTTCTACTATCCTCAAGCCACTAGAAATGTCTTAGTAGGGGTGACTTTAAAGTTTTAAAAAGCCAAATTTAAAAACAAGAAATAGCGTACTTCGGTGCGCTATTTTTTTAATTGGAAATGAAAAGCGTATTGCCACTACTTTCAACAATATAGGCCTTTAGTCCACAACGCAGTTCAGCATTGCCCATAGGTTGTCCAGTAACTAAACTGTATTTGTTTTCATCGGCACATCCACAAACGCCCTCAACGCCATTAATAGCTAGGATAGAACATTCACTATATATATGATTTGGGTCTGCCGCGTCATAGGCAACATAACTAGTCCCTGTATTATTAACAATTATTCCCCCATTGCCTTCGTTGGGAACATACACAGGGTTGCTTGGAAATGTTAGTTGATTGTATTGAGATAGATTAAGATTTAATGAGGCAACCACATTAATATCGGCCAAGAAGTTACAATTTGAATCGGTAGTATTATTTTTCGAACACCCTATGCAAAGTAGGAGTAAAGCTATACAGGTTTTTAAAATTTTAAAGCTCATTTTCAGAAAGATACATAATTTGATTAAAAACAATTTTGACATATGAAACACTTCAAATTTACGACAAAAACCACAATAAGATAAATATTTTGTATATTTGTATAGCAATCTCGTGAAAACGAGATTTTTGTGTTTAGTTCTAAAAACCTATTTAGACTATTCAAAAACCTAAATGAACGACGACCATAAAAATTAGCAGTTATGAGCAATGTATCCTATTACACGGCCGAAGGATTAAAGAAATTAAGAACCGAGTTAAAACAACTCAAAGATGTGGAACGCATCAAAGCCTCAAGAGCAATTGCTGAAGCCAGAGATAAAGGGGATTTAAGTGAAAATGCAGAATATGATGCTGCGAAAGAAGCGCAAGGCATGTTGGAAATGCGTATTGCAAAACTTGAAGACACCCTTGCAGGCGCCCGTTTGATCGACGAATCTCAGCTCGATTCTTCTAAAGCCTTAGTGTTATCTAAAGTGAAAATAAAAAATCAATCTAATGGAATGGAACTCGACTATCTTCTAGTTGCCGATGGAGAAGCCGATTTGGCTGCAGGAAAAATCTCTGTAAATTCACCAATCGGAAAAGGGCTATTAGGAAAACGTGTTGGAGACATTGCCAAAATTCAAGTGCCTAATGGCATTTTGAATTTTGAAATCATTGATATTTCAAGATAACGGAATTCTTAAAAGTCAACCCATGAGCTCAATTTTTACCAAAATAGTCAATAAAGAAATTCCTTGTTATAAGGTGGCTGAAACACCACAATTTTTAGCATTCTTAGATGTTAATCCCAATGCAAAAGGACATACACTTTGTATTCCTAAAAAAGAAATCGATAAAATTTTTGATCTAGAATCTTCTATATATCTTGAGCTAATGAATTTTTCAAGAACAGTAGCCATTGCAATAGAAAAAGCAATGGATTGTAAACGTGTTGGAATGACCGTTATAGGTCTAGAAGTTCCCCATGCCCATGTGCATTTGATTCCTTTGAATCACATGGAAGATGCACAGTTTATCAAAAAAGAAACCTTACTTCCCGAAGAATTTGAAGCGCTAGCCAAAAAAATAAAGGCTTACTTATAGCCGTTTTAAACTAATTCGAAGCGTTGTACCTTCTCCTGCTTCAGACTGAAGAACTTTAATCTTTCCGTTGTGATATTCCTCAATAATTCGTTTGGAAAGGGAAAGCCCTAATCCCCATCCACGTTTTTTAGAGGTATACCCTGTTTCAAAAATCTTACTGAATAATTTTTTAGAAAGCCCTTTTCCAGTATCGCGAATATCTATTATTACCAACGCATCAGAAGCCTGTATGGAAATTGCGATGTGGCCTTCTCCTTTCATGGCGTCGATCCCATTTTTTACCAAGTTTTCGATAGTCCAGCTGTAAAGTTCTGGATTAAGCGCAACCAGAATTGTTTCATTTGGAGCATCCATTTTAAACGTAATCAACGTACTACTTCGAGATTTTAAATAGTCAAAAGATTCTTTTGTGGCAGTGACAATATTAGTTGATTTTAATATAGGAATAGAGCCAATTTTACTAAAACGTTCCGTAATGGTTTCTAAACGACGTATGTCTTTTTCTATTTCAGAAATATAACTAGGATTCACCGATTCTGTTTTTAAAAGCTCTGTCCAGCCTATCAACGATGAAAGCGGTGTTCCAATTTGATGCGCGGTTTCTTTAGCCATCCCAGTCCAAAGTTTGTTTTGAGAGGCGGTTCGGTCGCTCTTATAATAAAAATAGACAACCCCACTAAACAACAAAAAGATCAAAACAAGCGCAAAGGGATAATACTTTAATTTGTTTAATAAATTAGAATTCCCATAATATATCGTTGATATGATTTCGCCCTTATAACTGATTTCAATAGGGGTATTTTCGTTACTAAATTTTAGACTTAAACGTTTAAGAAGCTCTTGATTATTTCCAGAATCTTGAATAATATTTTTAGACTGAAAATTACCCTCAGAATCTTTAATGATCATTGGAGTTGTCGTATTACTCTGAATTATTTTTAAAGGAAAATCACTAACATTTCCACTGAGATCAATAATTTTTCCAAGTTCCATTTGCGCCTGAGAAAAATTCTCCATTTTTATGCGCTCTTCCTCCTTAAATTTTTGAAAAAACTGATAAGTATTCCACAAAATCAATGAAATAATCAGGAATGAAATGGCAATCACTACCCAGCGTAAAACATGTTGTTTTGAAGAAATTTTCATTGGTATATTTTTTTCAATTCTAAATATAATGTATTTATCCTGAATTTATTGTTTTATATTATCGCTTTATGCTTTTAGGTGGAGTCATAATTTATTAAATTTGTGTATATTTAAAAAAAGCGATACATTAATTTTCAATTTTAAAACAAGATATGGAAGTACAAGGAAAAATCAAACTCATCGGAGAAACGCAATCTATCGGTTCAAACGGATTTAGAAAGCGTGAATTAGTAGTCACTACGGAAGAGCAATATCCGCAGCATATTATGGTAGAATTTGTTCAAGACAAAACCGATCTTTTAAATAACTTTCAAGTTGGACAACAGATTAAGGTTGGGATTAATTTACGTGGTAGAGAGTGGATAAACCCACAAGGAGAAGCTAAGTATTTTAATGCGATTCAAGGATGGCGTATCGAAAATTTACAGCAAGCAGCACCTGCCAATGCAGCGCCTGTAGCACCAGCACAAGCTTTTGAGCCTGCTACGGATTTGACTGAAGATGAACCAAATGATTTGCCGTTTTAACAAACGTTAAAACAATGGATACAGACACTTCAAATCAAAACCGATGAAGTGGCTTAATGAAAATTTACAATTCCCACCACTTTCTGAAGCCAACTCTGATGGACTTTTGGCAGTGGGGGGTGATTTGTCTCCAGAACGCGTGTTCTGTGCCTATCAAAACGGTATTTTTCCTTGGTATGAATCTGATGAGCCATTATTGTGGTGGGCGCCAGACCCTCGTTTTGTGTTATACCCTGAGAAACTTAAAACATCAAAAAGCACAAAACAAGTTTTAAAAAATAAATCCTTTGAAGTTAGCGTTAATCGTAATTTTAAAGCCGTCATAGAAGCTTGTGCCAAAGTCAAACGCAACGCTCAATCTGGTACGTGGATCACAGATCAAATGATTGAAACCTACTGTGAATTACACCGCAGAGGGATTGCAAAATCTGTTGAAGTCTGGCAAAATAACACATTGGTAGGCGGGTTGTATGGCATCGAATTGGGCGACACAATATTTTGTGGAGAAAGTATGTTTAGCTATGTAAGCAATGCCAGTAAAATTGGGTTTATAACATTTGTTCAAAACTCAAATTATAAACTAATAGATTGTCAGTTGCATACTAATTACCTTGAAAGTTTAGGTGCAGAACATATTTCAAGAGTAAAATTTATGCAGTATTTGAAACCTAAAACAACATTATAAATAATTCAGTAATTTAATTTGCCTATGCTCACTAAAGAAGATTTCGAATCGTATTCTGGTAAAGAAGCGTTTAAAAATATCGTAAAGTCAAAAATTACTAATAAAAATTATCAATCATTGGTTGAAACCAACGACTATGAGTCAGAGTTAGTGAAGCTTCAGGCCGAGTTAGTTGACCTCCAACAATGGACGGCCAAGCACAAAAAACGTGTTTGTGTGCTATTTGAAGGTCGTGATGCTGCCGGAAAAGGAGGGGCAATACGTCGTTTTACAGAGCATTTAAACCCAAGATCTATGCGCGTTGTTGCGCTTACCAAACCAACTGAAATTGAAAAAGGACAATGGTATTTTAGACGCTACATCAAAGAGCTTCCTGAACCAGGAGAACTGGTATTTTTTGACAGAAGTTGGTACAACCGTGCAGTCGTAGAGCCCGTAATGGATTTTTGTAATGAAGAAGATTATAATAAGTTTATGGTACAAGTCCCCGAATTTGAACATATGCTCTCCGAAGATGGTGTGATTATTATCAAGTTTTGGTTTTCTATTTCAAAAGAAGAACAAAAAAAACGGTTTAACTCTAGACTTAAAAACCCATTAAAACAATGGAAATTTAGTCCTGTAGACAAAGAAGGTCAAAAACGATGGGACAAATATACGTTTTACAAAGAGCAAATGTTTAGTAAAACCCATACCTCATTTAGCCCGTGGATTATCATAAAAACGAACAATAAAAAACAAGCAAGATTGGAAAGTATTCGATATCTTTTATCGCGTTTTGATTACGATCGAAAAGGAAGTTCAAAAACTACCGTACTTCCAGATCCCAATGTAGTGCAGCGCTATCACAGAATGATAACTCAAATCGATTAGTTATGGAAGATTTAACACCAAAAAACTTAAAAAAACTCAACAGCAAACGAGGGTTACAACTGTTTCTAAGAGAGGACGATATGACCATCACTAAGGCATTACGGATTTTGGCTCATGAGTCAAAATTGGAACGTCTTCAAGAAGAGTTGATCAAACTCCAACAATGGGTTGAATCTGAGGGGGAAAAACTAGTAGTCATTTTTGAAGGCAGAGATGCGGCTGGTAAAGGCGGCGCAATTCGACGAATTACGCAACACTTAAATCCAAGGGAATTAAATGTAGTCGCGCTTCCAAAACCCACTGATGAAGAAAAAAACGAATGGTATTTTCAACGTTACATCAAAAATTTACCCCGTAATGGACAAATCACTTTTTTCGACAGAAGTTGGTATAACCGTGCTGTTGTGGAACCCGTAAATGGGTTTTGTGCCAAAAAAGAATATAATGTGTTTATGAATCAAGTAAATGATTTTGAAAAGATGATTATTGATTCTGGAGTTAGAGTAGTAAAGTTTTATTTCTCCATTTCAAAAGATGAACAAGCCAGGCGTTTTGAAGACATCAAATCCAGTCCAGTCAAAAAATGGAAGTTTAGTAAAGTCGATGAAACCGCTTTAGAACGTTGGGATGATTATACGTCATACAAAGCCAAAATGTTTGATAAAACAAACACCAAAATTGCGCCCTGGATCATTATTAGAGCCAATAAGAAAAGTAGAGCCAGAGTTGAGGTTATGGAGAAACTTTTGGAGCTTATCCCGTATAACAATTAAACCTCATTATATCGGAAGCAACTTATTTCATGGTCATTGACCATTCCTGTGGCTTGCATGTGTGCATACACAACAGTACTCCCAACAAACTTAAACCCACGACTTTTTAGGGCTTTACTTATTTGGTCACTCAAAGGCGTATTTGGAGGGCCATTTTTATAATTTTTGATGGCGTTCTTAATCGGTTTTCCATCTACGAATGCCCAAATATAACTATTAAAACTTCCGAATTCTTTTTGGATTTCAATAAAAGCTTGCGCATTAGAAATGGCGGCTTTTATTTTTAATTTATTTCGAATAATTCCTTTGTCCGCGATTAATGCATCAAATTTAGAAGTATCGTATTTCGCGATTTTGGTATAGTCAAACTGATCAAAAGCAACTCTAAAATTCTCGCGTTTTCGTAGAATGGTGATCCAACTCAATCCCGCTTGAAAAGTTTCTAAAATTAGAAACTCAAACAACTTTAAATCATCATATACAGGAACACCCCATTCTTCATCATGATAGGCCTCATAGAGCGGATCACCCACACACCATCCACAACGTTGTTTTGTTTGTTCCATGACCTAAATTTATAAAAAACTCATTTCTAAAAAAAATGAAATACTAATTAATTTTTCTTCGTTTCGAAACCCGAAACTTTTTTGGGTGAACTAAATCTCAAACAATCTAGAATGCTAATCACCCTCAAAGTTTAGGTCAATAGAACTTCTGAGGTCAAATTTATAGCTCCCCTCTCCCCATTGTTTAAACTTAGTGTCATATGTTCATTATTAAAATATTTGGTAATTAGATACCAATTACATATATTTGGTTTACCAAATTGGTAAACCAATTGTTTTTTATTTAAAAATGTCGATTAAAGCTAATTATTTTATTAATAGAAAC
>JABAYZ010000021.1:0-561 GCA_018608735.1 Flavobacteriaceae bacterium
AGCAGGGCTTGCGCAGATCCATCAATCAAGACTGTATTGGCATAGGAAGCTGGCGGGGTGGAGCAGGGGGCGGCACAGAGCTCTCGTTAAATTATCTGTGTGAACAAAAACCTGAACTATTTTTGTTAAGTGATGGAATTGGTGGGCACGATGATGGAGAAATCGCAAGTCGATTTGCCGTAGATAGCATTTTTGAGTTATTCCAAAACCAGGATAATTTTGACATATTATCTGCGATTTCTATAACACATGACAAATTGGTGAATATTGGATCAGGTTCATTACGCCCTTTAGGTGCAACGCTGGTTGGATTAATTTTAACCGATAATTTGGTCACAATTTTTAGTTTGGGAGACAGCATTTGCTACCATTTGAACGGTGAGAAGCTCGTTAATTTATCCGAGGACGTAAAATCATCAAAAACGCACACTAACGTAATTGAACAATGTCTCGGTGGAGGGATCACAAAACCAAAGCCCAGAATATTGCAACGAAAATTTAAAATTGGAGATGTATTTATATTAACATCAGATGGTGTAAGTAATTGGGCTGATGAAGAAC
>JABAYZ010000021.1:571-8858 GCA_018608735.1 Flavobacteriaceae bacterium
GAATTGGTGGACACGATGATGGAGAAATCGCAAGTCGATTCTCCGTCGATAGCATTTTTGAATTATTCCAAAGCCAGGAGGATTTTGACATATTAACGGCGATTTCCATAACACATGACAAATTAGTGAATATTGGATTAGGCTCATTACGCCCTTTAGGTGCAACGCTGGTGGGATTAATTTTTACAAAAAACTTGGTCACAATATTTAGTTTGGGCGACAGCGCTTGCTACCACTTGAACGGTGACAAGCTGGTTAATTTAACAGAGGACGTGAAATCATCAAAACCGCACTTTAATGTCATTGAGCAGTGCCTTGGTGGAGGGATAACAAAACCAAATCCTAGCATAGTGAAACGAAAATTCAAAATTGGAGATGTATTTATACTAACATCAGACGGTGTAAGTAATTGGGCAGATAAAGAACAAATAAAAATGACCATCCAATCGAAACAGTTAAGCTTTAGTAGAAAACTGTGCTCGATTGCAAAAAAATCTGGCAGCAATGATGATCTGTCAGCAGTGGTAATAAAAATAAAATCTCTTTGATCGTAGTTACTTGTTTCTAGAATTATGGGACGACTCGTGACCTTTCAGTATTTTATGCAAGATCATAGAGGTATTTGCTGCCAGCTCCGACACCCGTTACCAATAAACTTTCTCGAGCTCGAGTACAGGCTACATAAAGAAGTTGCCGCTCAGTTCTTTCTATCTCTTCAATGTCTGCTTTCTCGGTAAATAGCCGCATCCTTTCATGCAGTGGTAAAGCGTCCTGATCACAAGCTATCACCGCAACCGATCTAAATTCTAAGCCTTTAGCTAGATGCATCGTGCCATAGTTTATTGAGCTATCATCACCGTCTAATTTATAGTTCAGGACGACCCCAGTGTTTCCACTTTTTTTAATAGCGTTCAGAGCTCTTTTATATTGATGCTCTGTCCTAACAAACACCCCAATTTCTGTAGGAGCTATACCCTCAGAAATTTGTTTTTCTATCCAATCTGAAACAATTTGTGCCTCGCTTACCTCATCGTCATTTAGAATAATTCTTGGTAGTTCACCTCTGAAAATTGATATTGTACCTGATCTATCTTCTGCCTGGTTATCACCATCTTTAATTTTCTTTGGTAATAACAGGTCCGCTTGCGCTCTAATCTGCTGGGAAGTTCTGTAATTGACCTTCAGGATATTTGATTTCCCCCTGACGTCCACGCCAAGCGAACTCCACGAGAATGGCGCTCGGAAAATTCTTTGTCCGATATCGCCTGCAAAGAACAATCCATTGGACTTTTTGCCGTAATGTCTAGCCAAAAAAGAGAGCTCGGCAGAAGAAATATCCTGAGCCTCATCAACAATTACGTGATCGTATTGGGCAACTTTATCATGTGCTAAGTTTAACTCCCTAAAGATGCGTGACCATGTGGTTAACTTACGCTTTTTCAAAAGCAGCTTAGTTTCTTCAAAGATTAGCCATAAGTCTTTTCGTTGATTGATGCCAAGTTTTGACTTTCGACCTAAACGAGAAAGGTCCGTGTATTCTTGTAATGTTTCAATACCCCAATCATCAATTACGTTGTCCCATTCGGACAACAGAAAACCGTTTTCATAATTCGTGACTTCGGCTGACTGAGCAGATCTCTGAAGAAAGTTCACAAGCTGAGTTTTGGACACAATGTTAGGGTTTTGCCCATTTCTTTTCAAATGTGCAGAGGCAAGGCCCTCCAAATGAAATACATCTATTTTATCTAATGCTAATGGGTCTTTTGCTAAAAGTATCTCAAGTTTCTGCTGTAGTGCAGCTGCAAGAGTTTTTGTAAAAGTGCAGAGAAGTATTTTTTTTGTTGGATCTTGTTTGTGCAGATAGGCAGCTCGATGAAGTGCAACTATTGTTTTTCCCGTGCCTGCTGATCCAGAGACACGTGCTGATCCATTGTATGATAGCTCTGTGAACTTCTTTTGCTCTGGATGTAAAAAGACGGTCCATTTATGCCACGGAAAATCAAGCGCTGCATGTAAACCAGCCTCGTCTGATACCAAAGCAAATCGCCTTCTTGCATCCGGATGGTTCAAACCCAATTCATCCTCCAATTCGATGTCTTGGGATGTGGGTGTCGGTAGAACTAAATCGTCTTCAGAAATTCCTCCTGCCGCATATTCAATCAGCTTTTCTGATGCCTCTGCTGGAAGTTTTTCAGTGAGTTCAAAAAACATAGATTCATCGCAAGTTTGTACATGAAAAACGAACTCTTCTGGGACACCAATTGCAGCTAATTGTTCTTCATCAAGTTCGGCAAATAACTTATCAGGTGCAAGAGTGGCTGATGAAGTACCCCAGATATTAGTATCTTTACTGGACTCCTTGACCTCAATAATTTGAGCGGCTCCGGTTTTGGGATGTTTTCGGATGACCCTATTAGCGGCCCATTTGTAAGCATCATCGTGATGATCAACGTATGTCAGCATTACTGATTTGCCAGATTTATGCGCAATTATACGAATATCTGAGTTTACTCTAACAGACCAAAAATTATTATCTTTTGCTCGATCTAACCTATGAAATTGGTTTGAATTACCTGAGATGTTCAATTGAATATCAAAAGCTTTGGCCTTAACGATTTTTTGCTCTTGGTTAGTCAAGTTCTCAAGGCTCTTTTGAAATGTTTCTGCTATTCTGAATTCCATTTGTGGTGTGTGCTCTGTCCTAAGAAATTTCGCTTTGGCTGATGACAAGCGTCTCATTATGAAATATTTGAGTCAAGTAATAGGAAAGATGGTAGGTGCACTAATGGAATTCATTCAAGCTATTGGTTTGCCCGTAAAGAAAGCAATTTTGTGGTTGGCTGGTGTTTTAACCGAAAGTAACCTTGATACGTTGTCATCAGAAAAAGGTGCTGCGCCTGGTTTTGTTGCAGCATTACTTTTTGTCTTCCTGATTATTGGAGTACTTATTTATTCGTTTCAAGTAAGACGAAAAAGCCAAGCCATTTTGTGGCTTTATAAACTTATAAAAAGTTACGAAACCCCCCAAGAATTTACGCAGAACATAACAGATATTGACATAGAAGTTAGAAAGCGTTGGGGGCAAAACGCTTATGATGAATTGGCACGTGGTTGGCTGGAATATAAAGAAACGCTTGTATTATATGGAGAGGGCGATAGCTGTCACCTTCGAAATTCTGTGAGGCCGGCGACGTTTTTCAATGCTGAAGACCTTAATTTCACACCTGGGTTCTGGAAAATCTTACCTGGTTTATTCGTTACAATTGGTTTGTTTCTCACGTTCTTGGGCCTAGTAGCTGCGTTGGATAGCTTAAAGGTTACTGGAATGGATGCTGCACAACTCAAGGATAGCCTTCAAACCTTGTTGGAAACAGCCTCGGCAAAGTTCATTATGTCGTTAACCGGATTGGCCTGTTCAATAATTTTTACTATTAGACTTCGTCTTGGTGTCTCTCAGATTGAGAATAGATTACATGAATTGGCCAACCATACTGAATTTCTTCTGAAATTTATATCTCTAGAAGATATAGCAACGGATCAACTTGCAGCGATCAAAGAACAAAAAGAGCATTTTAGAACTATTGGTTTGGAACTCGTTGCTGAGTTAGGTCGGCCGCTCAAAGAGGATCTACCAATAACGATTGCACAATCGATTTCTGACGCAATGTCTCCGTTAATTTCTAAAGTTACTGAAGTAGGAACTGAGGGTGTCGGAGGGATGGTCAGTGATTTATCTGAAAAGTTTTCAAAAGATGTAAGCGGAGCCTTGGAAAGTGCCTCAATAAGCATTCAGGCTGCTGGAGATAAAATAGACCAAAGTTCTGCTAATATAGGTGCTGAACTTTCATCTTCGGTACTGGCTCTTAAACAAATGATAGATGAGGTTCAGGAAACCACCAAGGGACGTATGCTTGATACCGGGGAGGCGCTTGCGAATAGCTTTGGCCAAACTGCAAATCAAATCTCAGAACAAGCAAATTCCCTGTCTGATACGCTCATTGCTCCATTAAACGATTTGCAGGCAAAAATAGCCATTCTAAGTTCTGATATTTCAGAAAGCGGCGCCCAATTTAAGATAATGTCAGAAAGTGTTAAAATTGGCGCAGATGCGACGCAAAAAGCAGCTTCGTCTTTTGAAAAATCTGCGCAAGATTTCTCAAAAGTAACGTCACCCATCAACCGCTCTATTGAGCTTATTGCTGGGTCTATTAGTGATTTAGAGCACTCTACAGCGAATGTTAATGATACCCTGACGGAGGGTATAAAGCAGCTGATGGCATCCAGTGAAAATGCATTGAATTCCGCCGTAGAAATAATCAGGGGTGAACAGTCCGCACTGGAGAATGCGCTGCAAGGAATGCAAGATGTTATCGAAGAATTTAGAGGGCAAGGTGACCGTCTGGACGAGCTGGACGAAAAACTAGGTGTAGCATTTGAAACTTATGCCGAGCATGTTGAAAGCCAGCTTGAAGAGATGAAACTTCACGCAAGAGACCTTACAGAACGCTTAACTCCTGCCTTGGACAAAATGCGTGAGGTCGTAGAGCATGCAGAGCAATTTATTCCAGAATCTGGAGTTCAGCGTAGATGAGGTCCATTGGACGAAAACGCAGAGAGGAAGACGAAGAGGAGTCTGTCTTTGTTCCGATGACGGATATGACCGTTTCATTTTTGTTTATTGTTATGATTTTGCTGGCATTCTTCGCCGTACAATTTACGGATGAAGATAATGTACCACGTTCGGTCTATGAGGAAGTTGTTTTAGAGCGTAATGGTTTGATCGAGGAGGTGAAGCGCTTAAACATAGAGATCGATAAGCTAGAAACGTTAATAAAAAAACTTGAGCTAGAGAATTCAAATTTAACAAACAAAAATATTGAGCTCACTACAGAGAATTTCCGTTTAGAGCGTGAGATTGATTTTGCTAACCGTCGTATTTCCGATCTTGTAGAAGAGGTTGCCTTGTTGCTGAGAAATTTAGCGCAAGCAACACAAGAAATTAAAGATTTAAATCTAGAAAACAAAATTTTGAGGGATCAGATCCAGGAACTTAACGATGAAATTAATGATCTGTTAAATATAATTGATCGAAAGGATGTATTGCTCGAACAAAAGGACGGCATAATTATTAATCTAAGACAAATAATTGAAAATCTGAAGGAAAAAGTATCTGAAAAAGATCAAGAAATTTCTAAATTGGAGCGTCAGATAAAAGAGCTTATGGCTAGATTAAAAGATGATCCGTTAGAAGCTTATTTAATTGAGTCACAATTTCGGCGGTCGGCGATCTTATCTGAAATTGAAAGAAAACTAAGAATAGAATTTCCGGATATCCTAGTAGAAGTAAGTCCAGAGAATGATGCTTTGAGATTTAAAGGTGACGGCTTGTTCACATCTGGATCTAGCCAATTAAGCTTTTCAAAAAGAAAGATTGTTGAGAAGGTTGCAGCTCTTGTTACAGATGCAATTGAGTGCTTTACGATAAACTCAAAAGAGCCTGACTATAAGTCCTGCAATCCAACTGGTATACTACTCGAAGCAATACAGATCGAAGGCCATACCGATAACAGTAGGTTCGTAGGAGCAGATGGCAGAGATAGGAATATTGAGTTGTCTGCTAAAAGAGCGACTTCAGCATTTTTTGCAATGAAAGACGCTAAGCCTAACCTGCTATCCTATCAAAATTTGAAAGGGCAGCCTGTAATATCAATCGCTGGATATGGGGATATGCGCCCTGTCAATATCGACCCCAAGATGAAGGCTGAAAATCGTCGTATTGATCTACGATTGATTATGTTCACTCCAGTAAGCAGAGATCAGATCAATATTATTCAACAGCGGATCAAAAGTGATCTTGAAATCCTTCTTGAGGAGGTCAAGTGATGCCACTTAACGATGTATTACTTCGCCGCAGTCAACCAGCAATGCCGTCATCTGTACTAAATACCAACGGTGTGGAGGGAGCGATCAATCGAATTTTTGTTCGCTGGCCAGATATAAATCCTGAGGCACGAGAAGAAGATCATGAAAAAATTTTAGGACAATTATTTGACATTATTACTAAAGAGGCCTGGCAAGATGTTAAAACATCTTTTGTAATTTCGGGTTTCAATGTTGCCTTTTTAGAAAGGTATGAGAATAGATCTGACGTGAGGATTATAACAGATTTTGCATTTAATGAACTGAGAGCAACGACGAAGCCATCGGTAGTAAACGCATTGATGCGCATCTACACTTCCACTTTTTCTTTGGGTTCTGAAAATACCGAAAAACTTGCAGAGATATTAAGGTTCAAGACTGAATTGTTGGGTCAAAAATGGAAACGCTTATTGTCAGAGTTTCCTGATTTTCTCGTACCGCAGCAAGCTCCTGAAACTATAGCGGACTTTATGTTAGTATCTGAAAACCCTTGGTTCTCGTTGAGGCAGGCTGGCCTTTATGACCCATTTGCCTCTGGTGTAATGGATTATGCACATGAAGCATATGTTTCCAAACTAGCTCCCGATCTTAAAAATCTAGACAATATTGAACAGCTGTTCGAATGGCTGACTCCTGAGCCAGGAAAAATTAAGACAACCGGTAATGTTATTGTTGTTGAATCCCTCATTAACCATTGGCTTAACGAGACCCCGCCAGAAAGTCTTCGCCAATACATTACGGAAAAATTGACACTTCTTTACGACGATCCGAGAATACGCCCGGAGCGTTGGAATTCGGTAGCGCAAAAATACAAAGATGTAATTTTTAGTTGGCTTACAAAAGAAGATTTACGTTATTTCACTTCAGTTGTTACTTCGACTACAAACGAAAAGATGTGGGCTGCCAGGCGAGATTTCTGGCTCAAACTGTATAATGATGATATGATAGATCAAGCCTGGGTGGCATTTTCGCCTCGAGCAGAACGCTATGCACGCCAAAACTTTTCTTCTGGGAGATCGGATCTTGGAGAAACTAGGTTTGCAAGGCAAACGGGTCGACAAGGGACCGAAACCTCCTTACTTTTTTTAAGAATAGGAAACAAAATCTTCGTTGATGGTTGTCATAATTTTAAAACCCACGTTTGGACTATGTCAGATCCGGCGGCGCCAAGGCTGTTTAAATCTTGGTATAGTTGCGATAGCGATATTATGCGAAAATCCATGGTTTCAAAAAGCCACAACCATATTCCATCTTGGCAGAGCTGGGTAATGGAAAAAATTTATGCCACAGTGCCAAAGTCGACCTACGCCCCTGTAAACTGGGATGATCCAAGCCGCAGTTTTTCAAGCCGAAGTATGGAACAGCGAAACCCCGCTACCGACGGCCAGTTTGAACCCGCTCTGGTGAGACGAAGTTTTGGAAACAGGTCTAACCAAAACGTCGAGGCGGCGTACAGTCCAACACCAAGAGCGCATGGCTCACAGTTGGCACAGGTCAGTCAAAGTGAGCCTATTCATCACAGTAGACCAACTCTCGAAAGTTTCGATATCGACAACAATTCGATGGTTGCTGAAGTCAATAAATTGGCATCGGTATTTAGCGAAAATGATTACAGATCTTTTAATTTGAGAAGTTCAATAAGAAGGGTACAAAAAGGCCAAACGTTGAATACCTCAAATAAAAAAGAATTTGAAAATTTATTTACAGAGAGTGTGATTTCTGCTGAAGATTATCCAAATTTGAGTAGATTTTTAAAACCAATATTCAAAGAAACTTCTGGACATGGCGCACTAACACTATGGCAGCCAATTATTGATGAATTAGTCAACGCAGCTAATCAAAATAGGATATCGATCTCGCCAAATGCTAAAGCTGCGCTTATTAAAATAAAAGAAGGTGAGCAGAATTTGACCCGAACAGATATTAACGCTTTCGAGAATTTCTTACAAAACTTGCGGGCAAATAAGGTAAGTATCGATCAATTCTTATAAGTGAGCACAATTCATGCAAATAGAGTTCAGTTACTCCAATCAAGGCGTAATCATTAATTTTTTGGGGACCCGTAAAGGAGTTCTAAAGTTTTTTCTCAGTAGCACTATTCAAACTAGCCTGTCACAGTTAAGTAAAGAGGATCAATACCTTGCTTTAGCAATAGCGGATCTAAAGTTTTGCGCCGATAACATTCAATCTCAGTTGGATATAAGCGAGGATAGGATTCAATTTTCGCACGAGGTAGCTGCGTCAATTTCGTCTCAAACTGCAAAAAAATTAGGCCTGCCACCTATCAGTCACCTCACCTTAGAAACTGACGTTGTTTCAATTCCTGGTAATGATAATTTTCAATTACAATATATCTGGTCATTAAATG
>JABAYZ010000031.1 GCA_018608735.1 Flavobacteriaceae bacterium
TCCAGCACTAACAACGCCTGAAGTATTATCTGATAATAATCGCTCATAAGACACTAAATCCGTTCCTCCTAAAACAGCTAAAGGGTTTACTTTTATTACATTTTCTTGAGCTGTAATGTTTGTCATTGCAAATAAGGTTACTCCGACAATTAAAAATAATTTGTTCATAATAGTTTTGGGTTTATATAATTAATAATGCCACAAATATATTATAAAAACTATTACTAAAAAAAATATTTACAGATGTAGAACGGCTATTGATTAGTTTTGTTTACATAAATATTTTAATTGATAAACAAAAATAAAACACCAAAAATATGTATTTTTTGACACTATAAATATCTGTTTTGAATTTGAATACATACAACTGCAAATAACTATAGGCAACTTGATGGTAGGAGATGATTTTTAAAATAACATATAATAGCTTGCAAAATTGGAACTTACAATACCAAAATAATAATTAAAAAATTAAGTCCAAATGTTTAAAATTTAACTTTCAAAGGATGTAATGCCAATAAGATTAAACAACATAAGAAGTATAAGAGTAGTCAATATGTTTATAATATAAATTTATATTATTAAACAAAAAAAATAATGAATAATACTAGTTTTTACTTTTAATCGTAAAAAAGAACACTTTATGGTAAGTTTGTGCTTTAATAGCATATATTATAAGCTGTAATTAATCATAAAATTTATTAAATTATGATCTATTTATAACTGTATTGTTGTAATATCGTACTCATATTTAAAAATCTTAATTGTACTAAATCATGAAACTTAAATTTTTACTACCACTAATTGTTTTGATCAGCTTGACGTGCTTTGGTCAAACGAAATCCCAAGTGGACTATGCAGAAAGTATTACTGCCAAAGAATTAAAAGAAAAACTATACACCTACGCCTCTGATGAATTTGAAGGCAGAGAAACGGGAACTAAAGGTCAAAAAATGGCAATTGAGTATTTGAAAAACACTTATACTAATTTGGGCATTTCGGCAGCGAAAGCTAATGAAAATTATTTTCAAAATGTACCCTTAATCGCGCTGAGCGCCCCTGAGGTTTCAATAACCCTTGATGGAAATCAATATAACTATTACACGGATTTTATAAGCCTTAACCATGCGGAATCAAAGACTATAAATGCAAATGAGGTTGTTGTTGTTGGTTATGGTATAAAAGACAAGCTATATAATGATTATGAAGGTATAGATGTCAAGGGAAAAATAGTAGTTGCTATTGGTGGAGAACCAAAAGATGGCTCTAATAAATTCCGTGTTAGTGGTACTGAAAAAAAATCCAAATGGTCAAACGGTAGTCAAGGGATGCGCTCGAAACGTGACGTGGCAAAAGATCTTGGTGCTAAGGCGTTCTTTCTAATTGATCAATCGCTATTTCAAAGCTATGCCCCTTACTATAAGGCAAGAGATAAACGTAGTGGCGAAAGTAACTTAGTGTTGGATGTCAAAGAACAATCCATGTATAGCTTCCTTATTAGCGAAGCGATGGGAGCTGTGTTATTAAAGTCTAGCGCTATAAAAATTGATTTCGAACAAGGTAGCTCACCAATTATTTCTGAGAATGTAGCAGCAATGATCATAGGCAGTGAAAAACCAGATGAATATATAATTATTTCTGCACATTTGGATCATGTAGGAATGCACGATGGTGAAGTGTTTAATGGTGCCGATGACGATGGTTCTGGAACTGTAGCTATTTTGGAAATTGCTGAAGCGTTTAAAGCAGCTGAAAAAAATGGTAATGGTCCAAAACGTTCTCTAATTTTCCTACACGTTACTGGAGAAGAAAAAGGGCTTTTAGGTTCACAATATTATACGGATTATGAACCAATTGTACCCCTAGCACATACCATTTCTAACCTTAATATAGATATGATTGGACGTACGGATCCAAAACGACTTGAGGGAGAACGTAATTACATCTACCTTATTGGTAGCGACAAGCTAAGTACTGATTTGCACAACATATCAGAAGAAATGAACACAAAATACACCAATATTGAATTGGATTATACCTACAATGATGAAAACGATCCCAACCGTTTTTATTACCGTTCTGATCATTATAACTTTGCTAAAAATAATATTCCAATCATATTTTATTTTAATGGTACACATGCCGACTATCACAAAGCAACAGATACACCAGATAAAATTGAATATGATTTACTAGAAAACAGAACACGATTGGTCTTTCATACGGCATGGGAATTAGCCAATAGAGAAGATGCTGTTCGAGTTGATAAAGCAGTGGAATAACATTCAAAAACTATATGTGTACAAAAAAAGCTTCTCTAAAATTTAGAGAAGCTTTTGCTTTTTGGGTGGAAGACCGGATTCGAACCGGCGACCCTTGGTACCACAAACCAATGCTCTAACCAACTGAGCTACAACCACCGTTTGGCATTCAAATAATGCGTTTGCAAATGTATAGTATTTCGTGTTTTATACAAACACTTTTTTATATTATTTTAAGTCAAATAACGAATCAATAGCCGGAAGGCGTTCGACATTGAATCCTTCTGCATAGGCAACGCCTACCAAACGTCCAAGATCAGCCGCTCTGTAACGAATACTATCCACAAAGTTTTTGGATGTAATTGGAGTTTCAGGGGCTTGACTCTTAGGGTCATAGAATTGTGTGGCATAGGCCAAAACAGCATCCATTTTTTGATCGATTTGTGTACTAATATCCACGACAAAATCAGGTTGAAGTGTTTTCCATTGGATATAATGATAAATGGATTTTGGGCGCCAAGGCTCTTGTAATGCATTAGAAGTGTCAGAATGGGTGTCAATTTTTACTAATCCACTTAAAAAACAGGCGTCACTTACTAAAGCACTTGCCTTTCCATGATCCGTATGACGATCATCAACAGCGTTACATAACACGATTTCTGGACGGTATTGACGAATTTTTTTTATAATTTCTAATTGATGTGCCTTATCGTTCAGTATAAATCCATCAGAAAAGTTTAGATTTTCTCTAAAAGTGACCCCTAGTATATCTGCAGCTTTAGCAGCTTCAATCTTTCGAGTTTCAGCGGTACCTCTAGTGCCTAGCTCGCCTTTAGTCAAATCGATAAGACCCACTGTTTTTCCGTTTTGAATTTCTTTAATAATGGTACCGGCACAACTCAATTCGATATCGTCAGGATGTGCACCAAATGCAAGTATATCAATTTTCATAGGCGTAAGTTTATTATTTTTTAACATTACAAACTGTAATAGCTTGCTCAATATCTTCGATTAAATCTTTTTTAGTTTCGATACCTAACGAAAAACGAATCAATTGATCTGAGATACCTTGATTGGCACGATCAAGTTCAGAAAGTAATGCATGAGATGTTTTGGATGGTAATAACATTGTACTTTCAACACCTGCCAAACTCATTGAAGGTTTAATAAGTCGTAACGCTTTAAGAAATTCATCTGCATCATATTGCTTTTTAAGTTCAAAAGATAGCATCGCTCCGAAACCTTTCATCTGTATTTTTGCCAAACTATGATATGGACTGGATTTTAATCCCGGATAAAATACGGATTTTACAGCACTGTGTTTTTCTAGAAATTTTGCCAAGCGTTTTGCATTTCGCTGTTGCGCTTTGACCCGAATCGCTAGGGTTTTCATGCTTCTTTCCAACAACCAAACAGTATAATCACTCAGGTTTCCTCCAAAATCTTTGGCGAGATCCCATATTTTATCCATAATTTTCTGCGTAGAGGCTACTGCTCCAGCGCTTATATCACTATGGCCTCCAAAGTATTTTGTAGCACTGTGCATCACAATATCAATTCCTAAGTCAATCGGGTTTTGAATTACAGGTGAAGCAAAGGTATTATCTGCTGCCGTAGTGATCTGATGACTTTTAGCCAATTTAGCAATTGCAAATAGATCTACTAACTTAAGTAAAGGATTAGAAGGGGTTTCTACATAAATTAACTTGGTATTGGGTTGAATACAAGCTTCAAAAGATTCTGAAGATAAGTCTTTAGTAAAATTATACTCTATCCCATAATTCTTAAAGTGCGATTCAATAAAATTACGAGTTCCCCCATAAATATCATTTTGAATAACGGCATGATCTCCCGACTTTAAAAACGTTAAAAGTGTAGCCGAAATTGCTGCCATTCCAGAAGCGAAAATTAGGGCAGCTTCTGCATGTTCTAGAGCCGCTATTTTTTTTGATAAATGTTCTTGATTAGGTGTATTGAAGTAGCGTGGATAGCGCTTGGTGTCCACATCCATGAAATCAAACGACGTAGACATATACAAAGGAGAAACACTGCCTTTGAAGACCGTATCTTCAATAGCTCCTGAATGGGTACAAATGGTGTTTAAACCTTGCTTTTTAGAATTCATAAGGGTGTATTAAAATTATACTAATCATTTCCAATATCATTAAATTCTTTTATCAATACGATGGCCCATAAGACCACACAAACGGATACAAAAATAGAAAACGATAAAACTATAGTATTAGCGGTCAAGACGGAAAAGTTTAAAGAATATCATTAGACCTAGCAGCATTGGTGCCCAGATCCCTACAAAAATGCCATGTAATTCTTCACCTGTCATAAACAAGTATTCGGACACACAAATAATAATTGCACACAAACCAAGCAATAAAATATTAGTGAGTCCAAGTTTTTTTATAAATTTCATTGGTATAATTTATTTAATTCGAAAGTATAAAAAATTTGTTATTTATTCTCAGTTTATTTCTAAAATATAATATGTCCTATTTATTATCTTCGTAAAAAAAATAAAGATGTTAAAAGCAGTACTTTTTGATATGGATGGTGTTATTGTAGATACCGAGCCTTTACACCATAAAGCATATAAAATGATGTTTGATGACGTGGGGATTACTGTGACCGATTCCATGTACCGAAGTTTTACAGGACAGTCCACTAGAAGTATCTGTGAATTTCTTTGTAAGCACTTTGAACTATCAACTCTTCCTATAGTTTTAGAAAAAGGTAAACGTGCCCATTTTACAAAATTATTTTTTGAAGACCCAGACCTTCAACTTCTAAATGGTGTAGAAGACCTTATCAAAAATTATCATGCTAATGGATTAACGTTAGTCGTCGCTTCTTCGGCATCTATGTTTACCATCAATAATGTCATGAAACGTTTTAACCTAGACCCCTATTTCAAAGCCAAGTTGAGTGGTGCTGATTTAAAAGCGTCTAAACCCCATCCCGAAATATTTATAAACGCTGCCAAAGCTGCTGGAGTTTCTACAACTGAGTGTTTTGTGATAGAGGATTCTACAAACGGGATAATCGCGGCAAAAGAGGCAAACATCTATTGTATTGCCTACAAAAGTGTACATTCAAAAGATCAGGATTATACTAGAGCCGACATGCTAATTTCTGACTATGACACTATTAAATTTAACAAGATCAAACCCCTTTTTGACTAGGTTTATTTCTTGAAATATTTCAGATGTTTGCGATAAGCAAATACCGATAGTAGCGTAATCATTACAAGAGATGTTAAGATATAAGTTATGCTTATTTCCTGATCGTCTTTGGCGTAGGAATGCAATCCTGCAAGGTAAAAATTCACTCCAAAATAAGTCATCATAATACTCCCAAAAGCGATTACAGAAGCAACACTAAATCCAAAACGACTTCTTAAGCCTGGAATCAAACGCATGTGAATCACAAATGCATAGATCATAATACTGATTAGTGCCCAAGTTTCTTTAGGGTCCCAACCCCAATATCGACCCCAGCTTTCATTGGCCCACATACCGCCTAAGAAGTTTCCAATCGTAAGCATCACCAATCCCACGGTCAACGCCATTTCATTGATGATGGTCAATTCTTTAATATTTAAAGCCATTTTTTCCTTATTCTTAGGCGTTGTTAAAATCATTAATAAGAGGGTGATTATCCCTAAAATCATACCTAAGGTTAAGGGACCATAACTTCCTACAATAATGGCCACGTGAATCATTAACCAATAACTGTCTAAAACAGGTTGAAGGTTTCCAATAGAGGGATCCATCCAGTTCCAATGAGCTATCATCAAAATCATAGCAGTCACAAAAGCAGTAGACGCAAAAGTCAAATCGCTTTTAATTCCTAACATCACCCCAAAAGCCATGGTAGCCCAAGCCACATAAATCATCGACTCATAGGCATCACTCCAAGGTGCATGCCCTGAAATATACCAGCGAGCTATCAAGCCTGCAGTATGTAATCCAAAGCATACCCAAATTAAAAATTTAAATGATTTTACTGAATAATGTAAAATTTTACTTCGGTCTTTAAAAATCTGAAAAATCAATAATAAAAACATTAAAGTACTCGCGTACATATAATATTCAAATAGCGTTTTAAAAATGTCATAGCGATTGTATAGTATCTCAGTCTTAATTTTATCTTCACTAATCATCGTATCACCACCGAACTTTATTTGCGTTTTCTTAATGGCTTCCAATAATTCTCGACTTTTAGAAAAATCTGTTTTTAAAACTTTTTCATTTTGTAAGGTGGCCATATAGGCTAAAAATCCTGTATTTATAAAATTCGCATAAAGTGAATCTTGTAATTTATAGGCCCCATCCCTAAATCCTTTTGAAGAAACCCATGTATTATTTTCATCACCTGGAATCGGAAATAAACGCATTGCGCTCCCCTCTAAGGTATTGAACAATAAACTCACACGTTGATCGGTTTCAGTAAATATTTTTTGAATTGCCGTAGGCACTTGTGCGCTGTAGGCATCTTCCAAATAAGGGGCTAATTTATAATTTAAATTAGGGTCCAAAAAATCTACCAAAGCCGCGTGTTTAGCCGATGTCTCTAATCCTAGAAGCGTTCGGATCGTATCTGCTTTTTTGGTTTTTAAAAATAGTATTGGAACGTTATACCACAGTTGTGGGCTTTCTTGCATGGACAAAAACACTTGATTCGCATCATAGGTCTTATACCTATCATTTTTACTTAATTTTCTAAGCAATTCCGAAGCATAGGTATTTACAGGTTTCATCCGTCCATCCGTATCTTGAATGACTAAATGTCCAAAACGATCGGCCTCAGCAACAGGCGTAATATTTAATTTTAAAATAGAGTCTAACTGTATTATGTTTGGTCTTAAATTCTCATGACCTGATGATGCACTATGTGGAGTTTGTGAAAATACATTTAGAGACATCATGAATAAAACCACCATGATTAGCTGCGATTTCTTTTTCTTGATTTTATCAAGTTGACGTCTTAGTGATTCCATTCGTGCATGTTTTGATAATAGGATGGCCATCAATCCAAAATACAATAGATAGTATCCCAAATAGGTAAACCATGTCCCCCAATAATCATGATTTACAGATAAAATAGTACCCTTTTCATCCGGGTCAAAACTGGCTTGAAAAAACTTATACCCACGATGGTCTAAAATATTATTCATATAGATGTGAAAATCAAATTCATCCTCTTGAGGGTCAAAAACAGTAACTTTACTTTCAAAAGAAGAATAGCTTTTTTCGGTGCCGGGATATCGCTCGGCAATAAAGTCGTTTAACTTAATTTCAAAAGGGAGGTCTAAAAGTTTAGAGCCATATTTAAAATTAAACTCCAACCCGCCTACTTCTATTTGTTTAAATGGGTTATTAGAGCCCTTCCCTCCTAGCAACTTCAAAACTTTGGTACTACCATTGGCCGATATTTTTAACGCAATGCCATCTTCATCGCCTTTCAGTAATTTCGATTTTTTAACGATGTCAAACTGTCCCTTAATAACAGGTTTAGGAAACACAATCGCTTGATTTCCTATGATATAACGTGAACGTAACACAAGTGGCTGAATACTATCCTTTACCAAACGTCCTTGAACACCAGTTGCCATTGTCATGTACTCGCCTTCATAAGGCGATTGTATAGTCAAATCGGTTTCTGAATAGGTGATATTAATAGCACCGTCCGTAGGTTTATTTAATGCATATAACACATTGTGAACACTACTCACTTCTCCTAGTTTTAAAAAATGGTTGTGCGGCGCACCATCACCCGCTTCTACAATTTTTAAATAATATTCACCCTCATCAGAAGGCACAATATCTTCTTCAGCGCCGGCAATAAAATCCACCAACTCAATTGAAATGGGCGTTGTACTGTATGACGTATTTAGTTGGTATTTATTTGTAAGACGTGGAGAAAAATCTACTTCATCTTCATGAACACGACGTTGAAGTTGCCCATTGATTTCAAAATCGCCATCAATATAGGTGGTTAAATATGTTTTTTGAGATAAGAACGTATTTTCAGTTGCCCCTTCTCGTATGGACATCATCCCTTCAAATCCGTGATAACGTGTTAAAAATGCCCCAAACAAAATAAATATAAATGATAAATGAAGCGTTAGAGTTGCCCATTTTTCTTTTCGCCACAGTCTATATCTGAAAATATTTCCGGCAAAATTGATGATAAACATGACCATGATCGCTTCAAACCACCATGCATTGTAAATCAATGTTCGAGAGTACGGAGTTGGCGATGTACTTTGTCCTTGATCGAGAAATGTTCCTACCGCCATTGCGATGGCAAAAATGATGAAAAGCATACCTGTTAAGCGAGTAGAAAAAAGTAAATTTGATATTTTTTTTAGCATCCTAAATTGGCTCGATTAAATGAGTTGCAAATGTACCTAATTTAATAGAAAAATTCATTTATGTTAATTGGTTTTAACAGTAATTTTAATAAAATTTTGGCATTGGGTTACTTAAACTTTC
>JABAYZ010000149.1 GCA_018608735.1 Flavobacteriaceae bacterium
TAAATACCTTATGTTATCATACGCTTTTGAAAAATTAATTATGCAACGAGTTGAATTCAAAACTGATAACAGAAATAATCAGTCAAAAAAAGCAATTGAAAAAATTGGTGGAACATTTGAAGGAATATTAAGAAACCATACATTAATGCGTGATGGATACAGAAGAGATACAGCATATTATAGTATCCTAAAAAATGAATGGGATCGTATTAAAAATACAATATTTAAAGAACTAAAAACGGCACACAACAATGATAGTGTATAGCCCCAGATAGCGCAAGCGTCCCGATCGTGAAAGCAAGAAAAAAAAGAAATAGAATAAACAATGAGTTGAACATATAAGACGAGTATATGAACAATTTTAGTTTGTTTAACGGCACAAGCGGGACGCTTGCGCCAGCAGAGGTTCAACTGCATTTGTTTTGACCAAAGCATCTTATGCAACTGACAACAAAGGAAATACGACTGAATTAGCATACTTCTTTAATGATTTAGAATTTCTAGAAAACACAAGATTACAAAGAAGTATGAATGAATTTGAACTCAAAATTTTAACTAATAAAGAGTTCAGAGATAAAATTAAAACAGAACTTAAAAACTAAAAAGGACTACGTAAACAATGGCTATAAGTAATAGCTTGCTTGCTTGACGTAGGTAAGCTCGAAAATTTCATGCCATAAAACCATAAACAAATATCTTAACTCCAATTAAGTTAAAAGTAAATAAAAATGAAAGTTACAGCCGAAAAAAATGAAAAAGTGGCCAATATGATATTCGCAGCTATTTATCCGCTTTACCTGAACAGGTTGATGAAAAATGGAAAAACCCAAGAAGAACTCAATCAAGTAATTACATGGTTTACTGGTTTTGACCAAGTTGAATTACAAGCTCTTATCGATGAAAAAGCAACCTTTAGAACATTTTTTCAAAAAGCAAAAATACATCCAAACGCACACTTGATTAAAGGCGTTGTTTGTGGTTATCGCATTGAGGAAATAGAAGATGAATTTGAATTGTATAAACAATGTAGACGCATGGAAAAGCTGATTGATGAACTGGCAAGAGGTCGTAAAATGGAGAAAATTATGCGAAAATAAGAATCTACTCCGCTACCGCACGAAATCGAAAATTCAACGAAGTTTATCTATGAGATCATTGAGTTAATTATCATCCATTTGTCCAAGCTAGGGCCATGCTTTAGCGTGACGCCAGCCGGAAGCCCTGAATAAATCAAAAGTCATTATTCTAATTTCAAAACCAAATTTGGATCGGGACAATTTGCACTGTAAAATGCTACATCATTTTGAGAAGACACGCCCGGATAATCGCCTTCAAAATCTTCAATATCTTTAATGATCTGAAAGTGTAAATGGGGTGCATAATCGCCATTTACATTGGCACTTCCTAAATATCCAATTATTTGTTTTTTAGATACTTGTGTATTTTTATATAAAGTATTGATTGATGACTTCGATAAATGACCATAAAGGGTGTAAAAGGTTACAGAATCGATGCAATGTTTTAAGATAATTGTTGGGCCATAATCGCCATAGTTGGTGTTGTCCTTAAAGCTATGCACAACACCATCAAACGCCGCCAATACGGGGGTTTCAGCCGCACACCACAAGTCAACTCCTAAATGAATATTGCGTTCATCTAAACTAGTTTTAGTGTTAAAATGAGAGCTTCTGTTGTAGATTGATCGGGTCTCCAAATAGCCCCCAAAAGCAATTGATTTGTTATGGGTTTTAAGATAATCATTAATAAAGCCGATCCACGACTGGGAACAACTCACATCAAATGCTTCAAGAGCAGCATTATTATGAGATAAATCTATAGGGATATAGGCGTCAAAATCAACTCCAGGCGCAATAACCTTTACAGGAAAATCTGACAATTTTTCCAAAAACGATTTAAAATCCATCTGATATAATTTGATCGAAAGATACGGACATTCAAAAAAACAATCCTAATATAAAAAATTAGATTAATTTAGCAGGAATAGACCAAAGGTGAGTAAAAAGAAAGCACATAAAACAGCACTTCAAGAAAAAGAAGGGGTTTCGCACCAAGAAACCACAAGTAAACAGGCGATTTCTAATTTAAAAAAGAGTCGTCAAAACCAACCCTCAACTGAGGCCTTACTAAAAGGCATCATAGCCGGAAATACAGCAGCCTTGAGCCGAGGGATTACACTCATTGAAAGTGACCACCCTACCCACAAAGACAAAGCGAATATACTTATTCAACAGTGCTTAGAACACCAAAAACCATCTATTAGAATTGGAATCACTGGCGTACCCGGCGTAGGAAAAAGCACCTATATAGAAGCATTGGGCACCACCCTAACTGCTCTTGGAAAAAAAGTTGCGGTATTGGCTGTAGATCCCAGTAGTAGCCTTAGCAAAGGCAGTATTTTGGGCGATAAAACCCGAATGGATGCTTTGGTAAAAAACCCAAAGGCGTTTATTCGTCCCTCTGCAGCTGGAGCATCCCTTGGTGGTGTGGCGCGCCACACTCGAGAAGCGATTACACTTTGTGAAACCGCTGGTTATGATGTGATTTTGATTGAAACTGTCGGCGTTGGCCAAAGCGAAACCGCTGTACATAGTATGGTTGATTTTTTCTTACTCCTAAAATTAGCAGGAGCTGGCGATGAACTTCAAGGCATCAAACGGGGAATTATTGAAATGGCGGATGCCATCATCATCAATAAAGCCGATGGAGACAATCTAACGGCTGCTAAATTGGCAAAGGTGGAATTTAACCGTGCTCTTCACTTCTACCCTACTAAACCGTCCAATTGGACGCCAAAGGTACTTTTGTGCAGTGCATTAGAAAATAAAGGCATCGCTGCCGTATGGGATTTGATTCAGGACTATATAAATCACGCCACTAAAACTGAGTATTTTGCCAAAAAACGTCAAGAACAAAATATGTTTTGGCTGCTGCAATCCATAGAAGACCAGCTAAAAGATCAATTTTTTCAAGATGAAAATATCGCTAAAGAATTAAAAACACAAATGGCGTTAATTGGAGCTAATAAACGCTCTCCTTTTGCGGCGGCCGAATACCTACTGAACCTTCATAAGTCGCGCTTGTAGTTGCTTGAAAATAGTATAAAACAAGTAACCCGAAAAAACACCAAATGTTAAACCACAAATGATATCTAGAGGATAATGAAGCCCTAAATAGATGCGACTGTAAGCCACTAGGATGCTCCACACTATCATAACGTAAATTAGTTTTTTATATACGGGGCGAAGCATTAGACCTGTAAAAATAGCTGTAGCCATAGAGTTTGAGGAGTGCCCAGAAAAGAAGCCATAACCCCAACAGTCCCCTTGTCGGATAAACTCCAAAATACCTTCTTGTGCGCAAGGGCGAAGTCGTTCAAAAGTAAACTTAAACAAATTTGTCGTTTGATCTGTGAAAAGAATCATTCCAGCAATGGTCAGAACGAGAATCCCAGTTTCTTTGAGCGTAAAATGTTTGGTCATTAAATAAATCAGAATACCATATAAAGGGATAAACGTCAATTTGTTGGTGACAATCAACCAGAACCCATCCCAGGACGGGGTTCCTAAGTTATTTAGATATAATAATAACGATTGGTCAATTTCTATAAGTTGATCTAGCATAATTAATTGTCGTAAGTTGAAACTTCGTTATCGTAGAAAGCAGTAGCTTCTTTTATAGCAGTTTCGGTTTCAGCAAGCAATTCATCTTCATCTTGTGTGTCAAAATCCTCTAACCACTCCACGTCATCACTTTCCAAATTGATAATGAAACGTGGAAATTCCGTGTGTATCACATAAATTGCAGTTGGAAATTTGGTGTTATCTCCGAGAATAAATTTTGGTAATTCCATGCTTAGCTTAGTTGTTAGTATGAGTTTGTATTAAACGGTTTGTTAGATAAATAAATCTAAGATATAAAAAAATTGATGCCGACCCTAATCCTACCAAAAGACCAATCCATATTCCGGTACTGCCATACACCGCTTCTTTACCAAGAAAATAGCTTGTTGGAAATCCAATCATCCAATAGGCAATAAACGTCATTAGGGTTGGGATTTTCACATCTTGCAAGCCTCTTAAAGCCCCCAAGAATACGACTTGAATACTGTCACTGATTTGAAAAAGTGCCGCTACTACTAGTAATTTAGAAGCAATTGCGACCACCTCTTGATTGTCTAGGTAGTTGTTTACATCTTTTAAATCCAGATAAAACGTAGGAAAAACATCGTGAAACACTAAGAAAAGTAGCGCAAATACCGAAGCAAATAGGATGCCCATCAAAAAAATTGACTTGGCAATACGCTGAAGCTCTACATAGTTTTTTAAACCTTTTTGATTTCCTACACGAATCATCGCCGTCACACTTAGTCCCATGGCAATCATAAAAGTCATAGACGATAAATTCAACGCAATTTGATTGGCCGCTTGTGCATTTTTACCTAAAACGCCACTCAACCAGATCGCTGCTGTAAAAATAGCCACTTCAAAAAACATTTGCAGGGCACTAGGCAATCCAAGGTTCAGGATTTTTTTTAACATCAAACTGTCCAACACAAAGAGTTTTATGTGGGTTAAAAATGCTTTTGTTTTTTTATCGTTTTTAAGTAGAATCCATATGATTACAATCATAGCAACTCGAGAAATCAAAGTCCCAATTCCAGCTCCAACTATTCCCATTTTAGGAAAGCCAAATTTTCCAAATATCAATACATAATTAAAACCTACATTTAAAACATTAGCAATGATCGTTGCATACATGGCATGTTTTGTTAGAGAAAAGCCGTCACTAAATTGCTTAAACCCTTGAAAAATAATAAGCGGCACTAAAGAAATCGCGACAATATTTAAATAAGGCATCGCTAAAACTACTACTTCTTCGGGTTGTTTCATGAAATACATCAGTGGTTTGGCCAAAAGAATCATACCGTAGAGCAAGAGACTTAAAACGATGCACAAAAACAAGCCATGTTTGAAGGCTGATTTTCCTTTTTTGAAATCATTTGCAGAATCGGCCTCTGCAACCAATGGAGTAATTGCGGTAGAAAAACCAATTCCCAATGACATGGCTACAAAGAAAAAACTATTCCCAAGTGATACTGCTGCCAATTCTGCAGCTCCCAACTGCCCCACCATCATATTGTCTACAAACCCTACAAAGGTGTGTCCAAGCATTCCCATAATGACTGGGTAGGCTAGCTTCCAATTGTAGCGAAATTCTTTTGTTAAGTGTGAAAACATTTGATATACGATGTTAAAAAAAGCAGCTCTAAGCTGCTTTTTTCTATTCTTCTTCTTCTTTTTTGGTGTTAGAAGTTTCTGTTTTGAAATCCAAGAGCTGATGTTTGGTTAATAAATTATACCAATTTAAAATCTTTTTGATATCACTAGGATACACACGGTCTTCATCATAATCTGGAAGTACTGAGAAAAAATACGCTTCTAAATCGTCTTTTGAAGCTTTTGGGCTTGTACTTGTTTGTTGCCCTTTTTCTTTATCAAAAATATTTGAAAAAACGTCCTTTAATGGCAATTCTTCAGCTAGCGTATAAACCGCAATTTCACTCAATATGCTCACATTACTACTCACACTCACCGAAATCCGTTTTTGGTCTAATAGCGATTCTGCAATAAACCCTCCGCGTGATTGGGTTATTAATTTATATAGACCAGGTTTTTTGGATATGGCTAAAATTTTATCTAATTCCATGGGTTGAATTTATTATTAATTTAAGATCGTTTTTTTGAAATATTTGGAAAACGCATGCGGTAGTCCACACTTGTTTTACCTTTAGAAATATTGTTCAATTTACCCTTTAATAAACGTTTTTTTAAAGTCGATACTTTGTCTGTAAACAAAACACCTTCGATATGATCATATTCGTGCTGAATAACTCGAGCAATCAAGCCCTCAAATTCTTTAACATGAGTATTAAAATCTTCGTCTAGATATTCAATTTTTAGTTTTGGCTTTCTAAACACATCCTCTCGAACGTTTGGAATACTTAAACAGCCTTCATTAAACCCCCATTCTTCTCCAGACTCTGCAATGATTTTAGCATTTATAAAAGTCTGTTTAAACGCTTTTAATTTCGCTTGTTCTTCTGCAGAATACGCTTCATCTTCCGAAAAAGGAGAAGTATCTACCAAAAATAAACGAATGGAAAGCCCAACTTGTGGTGCAGCTAGGCCAACGCCATAAGCACCATACATAGTCTCATACATGTTGGCAATGGTTTCCTTAAGTTTTGGGTAGGCTATAGAAATTTCAGAAGCTCTTTTTTTGAGTACTGGATCGCCGTAAGCTACTATAGGTAAAATCATATTACTTTATATAAGTGGTCAAAAATACAATTTTTGCTATTATAAAATAATACTTCTAGAATTATTTATTGTGAAGATAGGATTGCAAAATAAGTGTTGCACTTATTTCATCTACAAGCGCCTTGTTTTGACGTTGTTTTTTTTTGAGACCACTATCAATCATCGTCTGAAATGCCATCTTGGATGTAAAACGTTCATCGACTCTTTCTATGGTAATGTGAGAAATTTCTTTCTTTAATTTTTTTATAAATTTCAGAATTAAAGGCTCGCTTTCAGAGAGTTCATTGTTCATTTGTTTTGGCAAGCCAATTAGGAATAATTCTACTGATTCTTTGGAGCAGTAGGTTTTTAAAAAGCTAATGAGTTCCTTCGTATTGACAGTAGTTAAGCCTGACGCAATAATTTGCAGTTCATCAGTAACGGCAATGCCGCTTCGTTTACTTCCATAGTCAATTGCCAAAAGTCGTCCCATATACGGCAAAAATACACTTTTATGGCGAAACATGTTTTGAATCTTTTTATAGGAAATCAATATTTGTTTAATTTTTAATAGAAATTTTGCCTAATTTAATCGAAATGATAAATTTTTATCAAAATTTATCCTGTGGTATACATTAGTTCTTATTAAGCTTATATTTGAAAAAAAAATACAAAATGAATAACTTAAGACCTCTTATTGAAGCCGCGTGGGAAAACCGAGCACTTTTAGAAGAAAACACTACAAAAGAAGCCATTAGAAAAATTGTTGATTTACTAGATAAAGGCGAGCTTAGAGTTGCAGAACCTACAACAGAGGGTTGGCAAGTGAATGAATGGGTCAAAAAAGCTGTGGTAATGTATTTTCCTATTCAAACGATGGAAACTATTGAAGTTGGACCGTTTGAATATCATGATAAAATTCCGTTAAAAACAGGCTATGCCGAAAAAGGTATTCGTGTGGTACCAAATGCTGTAGCCCGTCATGGTGCTTACATTTCAAAAGGGACTATTTTGATGCCTAGTTATGTAAATATTGGCGCTTATGTTGATGAAGGTACAATGGTGGACACTTGGGCTACTGTAGGTAGCTGTGCGCAAATTGGTAAAAACGTTCACCTATCAGGAGGCGTTGGTATTGGAGGCGTTTTAGAACCTTTACAAGCGGCGCCTGTAATTATAGAAGATAATGCTTTTATTGGGTCTCGATGTATTGTTGTTGAGGGTGTTCGAGTGGAAACTGAAGCGGTGTTAGGCGCTGGTGTTGTACTGACGATGAGCACAAAAATTATTGATGTCACTGGAGATGAGCCCGTAGAATACAAAGGACTTGTCCCTGCACGTTCGGTTGTGATTCCAGGAAGTTACTCAAAAGAGTTTCCTTCTGGGAATTATAATGTGCCTTGTGCTTTGATCATTGGGAAACGAAAAGAAAGTACTAATAAAAAAACTTCCTTAAATGATGCTTTAAGAACGCATAATGTAGCGGTTTAAGTTGTGGATTTAAATTTCATCTTACGCCCACTACGTCTTAGTTTTTTAGCATCAATTTTACGTTGAAAATCTCGACTGTATTTTAACATCAATTGCTGCGTCACTTCATGAGGTTTCTTGAATAATTCCGCATAGCGCTTTGCCATTGTTTTTATCATCGCCTTTGAAAGCCACAAACGTCTAAAGTTATGCATGCGTTGATCAAAATTCAATGACTGAAAACGCATCCGATTTAAATCTATTAAATAAAAATCATAATTGGTTTTAGAACTATTTACAATTAAGGTATTTCCTGGTGAATGATCTAAAAAGTTTACATTTTCTTGATGTAATTTGAATGTGAAATCTGTGAATTGTTTTAAGATTTCAATCCTATTTGGATAATTCAAATCGTGAATTAGCACTCTGAAATCTAAATCGTAATCTACTTGCTGACTAATATAATAACTCTGTTTGAGTCCAAACACTGACGATGTTTCAAAATATGCAATGGGTGTTGGAGTTAAGATCGCTTTTTGAGTAAGGATGTTCGCATATTCATAGGACCTTCGCGCTTTTGATTTTCGAATGTATTTATACACAAATGCATTAAAAAAGTTAGGTGTTTTGAATTGCTTAATATTAAGATTCAACTTTCCAATTTTCAGAGATTTAATCGTATTTCGATCCCCTTGGAGTACGAGTGTCCCAGAAGAATTAAAATCGCGTAATGCATTTGCGATCATGTCCGATTGAGACCGATAATTGGGATGTATGATAAGATTATTCATGTAAACTTTTAGTAACTTTGAAAAAAGTAATATCTTGCTAAGATAGTCTTTAGTAGCTAATGAAAAAAATACTTGTAATTCAAAATAAGCGAATTGGTGATGTACTCATTGC
>JABAYZ010000140.1 GCA_018608735.1 Flavobacteriaceae bacterium
TAGTTATTCTGTGCCTAATTTTAATATATTCTCTGTTTCTTTTGCTGCAGAAATGCTGATAATTTCAACAATTTCTATTTTATTTTCCCATAAAATATTAGCATCTTTTTTATTGGATATGATCCCTCTGATTTCTACCTCTACCATGTCGGTATCTGTAGTTTTAAAAGCGGCTGCTTTTTCATTTAATTCTTTTGCAACATCATTTAAAAACACTCCATAAATTTCGACATCATTTTGTAATACTGCCGCATCTTTAAAAAAGATATAATTACCTTTGATAGTTGTGATCTCATCAGAGATTTCTGTGGTATTTTTCGAGTTATTTTTACATCCTAAAATGGAAATTGTAAAAACAAAAAGTATTAGGTTTTTCATAGTATTAGTTTTTTATCCTACAGAACCTTCGAGGCTGATTTCTAATAATTTTTGAGCTTCTACAGCAAATTCCATAGGGAGTTTATTTAGGACTTCTTTACTGAATCCATTGACGATTAATGCGATAGCTTTTTCAGTGTCAATGCCTCTTTGATTACAGTAAAAAATTTGGTCTTCTCCAATTTTACTAGTCGTTGCTTCATGCTCTACCTGAGCAGATTTGTTTTTGGCTTCGATATATGGAAAGGTGTGTGCGCCACATTCATTTCCCATCAACAAACTGTCACATTGAGAAAAATTCCGAGCATTGTCTGCTCTGGAGCTTATTTGAACCAATCCTCTATAACTGTTTTGTGATTTCCCTGCAGAAATCCCCTTGCTAATAATGGTTGATTTTGTATTCTTCCCAAGGTGAATCATTTTTGTTCCAGTATCTGCTTGTTGGTGGTTGTTGGTTACGGCAATTGAATAAAACTCACCAATAGAGTTATCCCCTTTTAGGATACATGATGGGTATTTCCAAGTCACTGCACTTCCAGTTTCCACTTGAGTCCAAGAAATTTTAGCATCTTTTTCACAGATGCCTCGTTTGGTTACAAAGTTATACACGCCTCCAACACCTTCGGCATTACCGGGGTACCAGTTTTGCACGGTAGAATATTTAATTTCAGCAGCATCCAAAGCAATCAATTCTACAACCGCAGCGTGTAATTGGTTTTCATCTCTACTAGGAGCTGTACAGCCTTCGAGGTAGCTTACATAACTTCCTTCATCCGCAATTAAAAGTGTGCGTTCAAATTGACCGGTTCCGCCTTGATTGATTCTAAAATATGTAGAGAGTTCCATTGGACATCTCACGCCTTTAGGAATATAGCAAAAACTACCATCGCTAAATACAGCACTGTTTAGTGCAGCATAATAGTTATCGGTTGTGGGAACTACTGTTCCAATATGTTTTCTAACGAGTTCTGGATGCTCTTTGATCGCCTCAGAAATACTCATAAAAATGATGCCTTTTTCACCAAGTGTCTTTTTAAAGGTAGTCGCAACCGATACAGAATCTACTACAATGTCCATAGCGACGTTGTTCATTTTTTTCTGTTCATCTATAGAAATTCCTAACTTTTTGTACATTGCTAGTAGGTCGGGATCGACATCATCTAGGGTTTTATTTGGATCGATAGAGGCTGGTGCTGAGTAATACGCAATCGCCTGAAAATCGGGTTTTTGATATTTTACATTCGCCCAGTCTGGTTCTTCCATCGCTTTCCAAACTTTGAAAGCTTCCAAACGCCATTCGGTCATCCATTCCGGTTCTTCTTTCTTTTTTGAAATGGCACGCACGATGGATTCGTCCAAACCAATAGGAAATGTTTCAGAATCTATATCTGTATAAAAACCATATTCGTATTCTTTGGTTTTTAATTCTTCTCTTAAATCATCTTCGGTGTACTTACTCATACCACTAATAAAATTATATTATAAAGAAAAAGATTCTCCACACCCACAAGTACGATTTGCATTGGGGTTATTAAACACAAATCCAGCGCCATTTAGGCCACCAGAATATTCTAAAGTTGTTCCAATTAGATACAAAAAACTTTTGGAATCAACCACGATTTTTACGCCGTTATCTTCAAATAATTTATCGCTTTCTCCTTGAGATTTGTCAAATTTTAAATCATAAGACAATCCTGAGCATCCCCCGCTTTTAACACCCACTCGGACATAGTCATTGCTAGGATCAAATCCATCATCTTGCATTAATTGCAAGACTTTATTTTTGGCTGTTTCAGATACTTTTATCATAGTGTGCTTATGTAGATACTTTCTAAATAGTGTGCAAATATACAACATAAGGAGGGGATTTCCATAGATCCTAACATTATATTAATATATGGGTTTATAGCTTTTGCCTATGGATTTAAATAATCGGGATTACGTATAAAATCTTGGTCAGTTAAAGTTAAAAGAAACGCCTTAAGATCGTGTTTTTCCTGAGGTGTGAGTTGTACTCCTCCTTGACTTACTTTTTTCATTAGAGGGTCAATTGTTGGTGAGTTTTTTAAGCCTTCACTGTAGTGGTTTATCACATCGTCTAGGGTTTCAAATCGACCATCATGCATATATGGTGCCGTAAAGGCAAGGTTTCTTAAGGATGGCGACCGAAATTTACCGTTGTCTGCGGGGTCTCCAGTAACTCGCCCAAGACCACGATCGGTAATAATGGCGTCTAAACCGTTATTATGAAATTTATTATCTGTCCAAAGTGGATTATTGTCACTGCCATGACAGTGAAAACAATCGCCTTTTGTTTCGTCCATAAAAATATTAAACCCATTTATTTCTGCTGGAGTTAAGGTGGCAGTCCCCAAAAGGTGTTTGTCAAATTTTGAATTTGCCGAAATGAGTGTACGCTCAAACTGAGCAATGGCTTTAGAAACCAAAACGGAGTCAATTGTCACGCTGCCAAATGCGGCACTAAAAAGTTCAGGATATTCGGGATGCTGTTGTAGTTTTTCAGTAACAGCGTTCCAAGTGGTATGCATTTCAATAGGGTCGGTAACAGGTTTAAACGCTTGATTTTCAAGTCCAGAATCTCGACCATCCCAAAAAAATCTGTTGTCATAATTCCAAGCCAAATTGAATAAAGGCATTGAATTCCTATGACCAAATAGTCCGTCAATACCATCACTAAAGCGTGTGTCATCTGTGAAAGCATTTGTGACACGATGACAACCAGCACACGCCAATGAATTATCATCAGATAGAATAGGGTCAAAAAATAGCTTTTTTCCCAAGGCTATTCCTTCTTTTGTCTGTGGGTTGTTTGATGGAATAACAGGATCAAGGATCAGATCTTGAAAAAGTTGAGGAATTTGAAGCGCACTTGGAGTGGGTTTATTTATATACGGATCTTCTGAGTCATCATCACATGAAATGATAAGCATGGGAAGTAAAAAAATAAAAATATAGGGTTTTATAATTTTCATTTTTGTTTAATTGATATTTTCTAAAGTAAATACATTTTTCCCGTTTTCATGTATCATAATTTGCGCCGTTGAATTAGGCATGAGCATTTGATTATAAACGTTAAGATCCCAAGTGTGTGGGTTTTTGAACCATTCGGCAATATTCATGGCAATACTAAGTTCTAAATTACCACCAACAGTAATCTCGCCCAAATTGACTTTAAAAAAGGTGTTTTTTGGAAAGGTTGGGGCATCCCCAGGATTGTCTACGGCACGAATGGCATGGTAGTTAAATCCTTGTGCTTGTCCAATATTGTTTATGAATTTTCCATCGAATTGCATGAAGTGATAGCCACCTCCTAGCATGTTTGGAACGTTCCAAGATGCGGCATTAAGGTCGGGGTAAATACTAGAAGTGTTTTTTTCATTCCTCAATCCAAACGTGAACGACACATTTCTGTAGGTCCCAGTTTCGATTTTGCCTGCTGGAGTGTGGGATAAGCTGGATTGATTGGAAAGATCTATTAAATGATAGTCTTCTAACACAATACTTTGACCATTCGTTTTTGTGAATTCAATATCTGAAATCAAATACCGTAAACGTTCGATGCTTAAAACATCTGCCTTCGCATTTGTAAACTTTAAGTCATTAAAGTCGGCGTTAGTAACAGGAGTATCATCCCAGTAATGAGAAAAATTTAAAGTGACATTTGCGGGAGACTTCGTATCGTTTGTGTCAGAGCTACAGCCTAACAGAATTGCAAAAATTAATGTATGTAAACTATAGAGCCTTTTCATTTTAATTTGAGTATTAATAGGTCTGTAAACCCCTTATTTTCAGAGATATCTCCATTGGAACTACTAGAGTCTCCAACGGCTACAATAGTTTGGTTATTGAGTTCAACAACATCATTAAAAAAATCTGTTTCACTCCCACCAATTGATTTCTCCCATTCCAAATCTCCACTACTATTTATTTTTAACAGCCAAGCATCATTCTGTCCTTTATTGGTGGTAAGATTTCCATCGCTACTTCTCGAACTTCCCGAAATTAAAAACCCGTTATCTTGTGTTTTTGAAATGGATCTTCCGACATCAAAGTTGCTGCCCCCAAAGGTTTTCTCCCAAAGTACAGTGCCATTAGGACTTATTTTTAAAGCCCATAAATCCGCTGCTCCATTATTTAGAGATACGTTTAAATCATTACTTCTAGTATCTCCAACAATCAGATAATTCCCATCACTTGTTTGGCTAATAGCCCGCGCCTCATCAATTTCACTGCCTCCGAACGATTTTTCCCAAACTAATGCTCCTGTGTTAGAGATTTTAATCACCCAAAAATCATATCCACCATTAGCATTTGAAATATCTACATCATCGCTATCAGAAGAGCCCACAATAATATAGCCATCATCTTCAGTTTGAATAGCATCGTAGGCAGTATCCGTAAAGGATCCACCATAGTAGTTACTCCATTCTCTTATGCCACTGGCGTTTAATTTAATGACCCAATAATCGCCACCTGCATGCCGTCGTTCAGCCGAGCTTCGATCGCCTTGACCATTTGAGGCAGAGACATCTAAAACTCCTGACAATAAGTAACCCTCATCATTGGTTTGAATGATAGAATAAGGGGTGTCGGTCCCTGCAAATCCAAATGTATATTCCCAAGAAATTGAGCCTCCGCTATCTAGTTTAGATACCCAAAAATCATCAAAACCGGCATTTTCGGAAACATCAAGATCATTACTTTTGCTTTTTCCAATGACAACATATCCATTGTCGGAAGTTTGAATTAAATCAATTCCACGATCGTCACCACTTCCGCCGTATGTGTTTTGCCATTGTAATTGATTTGCTGCGTCATATTTTATGAGCCAATAGTCATACGATTCGTTTGTTTTGTTAGTAATGTCACCATCCATACTTTGAGTGAACCCCAAAATAGCATATCCGCCGTCTGTGGTTTTGATGACTGCTGTTGCACTTTCATTTTTTGATCCTCCTAAGGTCTTTACAAAATCAATCTCAATCTCCGTTTTTTGAACTGTAGGAGTTCCGTTATCCTCAGAGCAGTTTATAAGAAATAAAGCAATTACTAGTAGAGAAAACAACTGATATTTAGAGGTTTTATGCATAAGCGATTAATTACTTTTTTTAATAACAAATAGTCCACGTTCAATGTCACTGATCACAATATTACCGCTCTCAAAAAATGGATATACATTCCATACACCATTAAATCCAACACTATTGTTTTCGGGAAAGGTGTCAAAAAAACCAATTTCGGTTATAGTATTGCTATTAATTTGAGATAAATCAAATATACGAACACCTGCTCGATAACTAGCTAAAAAATAATTGTTTCCATTGACATATCCGTTATGATCTATGGCTCGTGTAGCACCTAAATAATCAAAATCATACACAGGGTTATCTAGATCTGACATGTCGAATATTAATGTTCGAGTGTTGTTTCCAATATCTCGTTCATCAAGCTCATCACCTACAATAAAATGGGTCAGATCTTCTGTAAACCATCCTTGGTGGGTATAACCAATATTAGAGTATGTAACGGTTGATAAAATCACTGGATTTGCCTTGTTTGTAACATCGGCAATTACAACTTCATTTTCGTTACTGCCTATCAATATTTCTTTTCCAATATGGTCTGTATCTGGCCCCGTGTAGCTAACAACCTGCACGTCGTGCGAATAGCCTCCAGCTCCAAAGCTGCCTTCGGACACTGGGGATGTAGGGTTTTGGAGGTTTATAAATAGGGCGCCACCAGAGCTCTGACTGGTGCCAACTACATAAGCATAGCCAGAAGTTTCGTTAATAAAAATATTATGGGCCCTGCCAAAGTCTGTAAAATGCGTGTCGGCAGTAAAGGTTTCTGGCGTATTTGAAACATTTCGTAAGCGCGTGAGGTCAAAAACTTGCATGCCATGTCCGCTAGCTTCACTTACAATAAAGGCATGATTTTGATAGACTTTGATATCTCTCCACGAACTATTTACGGTGGCAGTAGGAAGAATCCCGACAAGTATAGGGACAAGGGGATTACTGATATCCACAAAAGCCGCATGAGAATTGAGTCCTACAAGTGCATATTCTTTATTCGTTGTTGGGTCGGTCCAGCCCCAAGAATCATTTCCAGATAGACTTCCTCCAGCAGCAGCTGGAGTCAAATCCTCTAAAGACATATAGCTCAAAAGGTCATAGCCATTACAAGGGTATATGTCTGCCATACCGTTCTCGCAAGGGATTTTTTGTTCACAAACATCTCCGATACCGTCTCCATCCAAATCTTCTTGATCTGGGTTTGCTGTTTCTGGACAGTTGTCTTCGGAGTCAATTATAGTATCTCCATCCGTATCGGTATTATCTATAGGTTCACAAGCATCACCAATGCCGTCACCATCGGAATCTAGTTGGTCGAGGTTTGCAATCTCTGGACAGTTGTCTTCAGAGTCAATTATTGTGTCGCCGTCTGTATCCGTGTCATCTGTTGGGTCACAGGCATCTCCGATACCGTCTCCATCCAAATCTTCTTGATCTGGGTTCGCAATTTGAACGCAGTTATCAATACTATCTATAATCCCATCTCCATCGGAATCTGTTGCTACAGCTCCTGTGGGTTCGGAGCTACAGGAGATTGCTAAGCCAATTCCTATATAAATGCATAGTAATTTTAAAAAACGGGTCGTCAGACACATATATTTATGGGCTTTGTTGGGGCTTGAGTAGTACATAAGCTATGTAGGGTTTTAAAATTATTAATATAATTGTGTTGTAATTTAGCAACGTAATTTACATCAAAAAATTATATATTACCTTCAATGCGATTGGATTATGTAAGCTTTGTACTAGAATTTTACCAAAAGCGTCTTATTTTTGCAGTATGATAGAAGATAAAAATCAAGAAAACACACCGCTTAGTAGTTTAGGTGAATTTGGATTAATAGATCATTTAACCAAACGATTTACAGATAAAAACAATTCCACTATCAAAGGGATCGGGGATGATGCTGCTATATTGGATTTTAAAAATAAATCGGTGGTGTTGACTACGGATTTGTTGGTGGAAGGCGTTCATTTCGATTTGAGTTATATGCCCTTAAAACATTTGGGGTATAAAGCAGTGATGGTCAATCTTTCGGATGTGTATGCGATGAATGCTGATGCGACACAAATTACGGTTTCTATAGCTGCTTCAAATCGCTTTTCTTTGGAAGCACTGGACGCATTATACGAGGGAATTTACCAAGCTGCTGAGGTTTATGGCGTTGATGTTGTTGGTGGAGATACAACGTCTTCTACTACAGGTCTAATGATTTCTGTTACCGCTCTCGGGGAAGTTGATTTAGATACGGTTGTGAAAAGAAGTGGTGCAAAACCAAACGATTTACTGGTCGTCAGTGGGGATCTTGGTGGGGCCTATTTAGGACTTCAGGTATTGGAACGTGAAAAAGAAGTTTTTAAAGTAAATCCTAACAATCAACCTGATTTGGATGGATATACTTATATTATAGAACGTCAATTGAAACCCGAAGCTCGAAAGGATATTGTAAAACTGCTTAAAGACCTTGAAGTAGTACCAACGGCTATGATTGATATTAGTGATGGTTTATCTTCTGAAATTATTCATTTATGTAAACAAAGTGAGGTAGGCTGTGATTTGTATGAAGATAAAATACCTTTAGACCCACAGGTCATTTCAACTTGTGAGGAGTTTAATATGGACAGTACTACAGTAGCATTAAATGGGGGAGAGGATTACGAGCTTCTTATGACTATTTCTCAAGAAGATTTTCCTAAAATCAAAGCCAATCCAAATTTAACCGTTATTGGCTATATGACCGATCCGAGTGTAGGGATGAATTTGGTGACTCGTGCCGAAACCAAAATTTCACTAACGGCCCAAGGATGGAATGCTATGAGTTCAGATTCAGAAGTATAGCATTTATTTCCAGCGCAAACTTTCTATAAAATGCATCAAATCTTTTTGGATGTAATTGACGGCAGGTAAGATTGAATCATAGTTGGGTTTTGTTTCAAAATACAGCGCTCCAGATATAAAATGTTTTGTTTTGTCGGTCATATAAAACTGGGATTGTGAGGCGACATTTCCTTTAAGGTCATAAAACATACCGTATAAGTTTTGTTGGTCGTTTTCATACATGCGTTCTGAAATTTCATCTGCAAGCTGTACGTGTTTTTGAGTCATTGCCCTTGCGTCTGAGATGTATTTTTCGAGGTTGTTATCTACTTTTTTATAGTTGATAAAAACAGAGGCTTTTAGTGTGGGATAACGAAGAACGACAGCCTCAATCATAT
>JABAYZ010000286.1 GCA_018608735.1 Flavobacteriaceae bacterium
CACCAATAATTCCTATTTGTGCTTTTATTTTCATCACAATTTTATTCTTTATAATTTAATGCTAGTTCTTCAAAAACTGCTTCTGCGGCATGTATGGCATCGTTCGCAGCAGGCAGACCACAATAAATACCTGATTGAAGAATCACTTCTTTAATTTCTTTAACCGTTACGCCATTATTAAAAGCAGCTTTTACATGCATTTTAAATTCTGCTTTTCTGTTTAGTGGAATCAACATTGAAAGTGTGATCAAGCTTCGGGTGTGCTTAGATAAGCCTGGTCGCGTCCAAATCTCTCCCCATGCATAGTTTGAAATAAATTCTTGAAAATCGCTATTGAATTCATTCTTATTTTGATTTGCAGCATCTACATGGGTGTTTCCTAAAACGGTACGGCGTACGTGCATCCCCCTGTCCACTGTTTCTTTCCCAACAAGAAAATCAATCAAGGTATCCGCATATTCGATGGGTAATTCTGTGCTTGGTAAATGCCTAGCAGGGAATACTTTTAGTTTTGCATTTGGAATCTCTTTTTGCAAGCCTTCCGCTTGAACTACATTGGTCACAGCATCTTCATCTCCAGTAATGATGAGTGTTTCCACGGTAATTTTTTTGATGTCTGACCTGAAATCTGCAGCACCTATGGCACTGCAACAAGCGGTATATCCCAATGTTTTATTTGCTAAAAAAAGTTCTTTCATTTGAGCTACGCGAGCTGGGTTTGTTTTATGATAAGAAGTGGTAAACCATTTTTCCATAGTACCATCTACAATAGCCCGCATCCCCTGTTCGTTGATGGTGATACTGCGTTCGTTCCAGTTTTCTGCTGTACCAATTTTCGAATCGGTATTGCTGAGGATCAATTTGTGTAATCTATCGGGATGGTGAATACCTAGATACTGACCTATCAATCCGCCCATAGACAATCCACAGAAATATACTTTATCAATATTTAATTGATCCAAAAGCGATATAACATCTTGACCCAGCCTTTCAATGGTATATGGCCCCTCAGTCAATTCACTTTGTCCGTGTCCGCGGGTATCGTATTGCAATACTCTAAAATAGGGCAATAAGAGGGGAACTAGTTCGTCCCACATGGTTAGATCGGCTCCTAAAGAATTGGAGAACATCAGTACGGGACTATTTGGGGTTCCTTGTATTTTATAATTAGTTTTCATTTTTATTTTCAGTCTTTAATATTAAATGTTGCTTCTGTAAGCGGTGTCAATTACTACGTGTCCGTTAGCAACTCTGCTTACGCAAGCGCACATTTTTGAGTTTTTACTTTTTTCTTCTTCACTAAAAAATAAATCACGGTGGTCTATATCACCAGTATATTCTATAATATCAACTTGACATAAGCCACATTCTCCTTTTTTGCAATCGTACATGATTTCTAAATCTTCTTCTTCTTCTAAAGCTTGTAATAAGGTTTGGTTTTCGCCTACAACTAATTCTTTATTAAAACGTGGAATTTTTACTTTAAAATTTTGTGGTGCAAATAAGCCAGAAGCTCCAAATGTTTCAAAATGTAAATGTGTATTTTCAAAAGGATTAGCTTCCCAAGTTTTGCGAACACTGTTCATAAGTAACAAGGGGCCGCATAGGTATATGTGTGTCTGGTTATTTGCTAAAGTGTTTAGTTTGTTCATATCAAAATACCCGCTTTCGTCACTGTAATGTAATTCTAGTCTATCACCTAAAAGTGTTTTTAAATGTTCTATAAAAGGCATTTCTTCTTTGTTTTTACCTAAATATAACATTCGTAAACTGATGTCTTTTCTTGAGCACAATTGCTCTGCCATACCTAATATTGGTGTGATTCCAATACCTCCAGTAATAAGTAAATAATCATTGGCATTGTATTTTAATTCGAAATGATTGGTAGGCTGAGAGATTTTTATTTGATTTCCTTTTTTTAAAGACCACATATAGTTTGATCCACCACGACTAGAGGGTAGACGTTTTACAGCAATGGTGTAAGGCTGTTTTTGTTGATATTGACCTACTAACGAGTAACTACGAATTTCTGTAACTCCATTTATTAAAATAGAAACGTCTATATGTGAGCCAACAGTAAAATTTTTAACTCCATTTTCTGGAGTTAACTGTATTTTCATGACATTGTTAGCTATTAATTCGGTATTAATAATGGTGGCGTTTACCCAAGTGTTTCTGTAGCGCATTAGTCTTGATTTTCGTTTTCAACCATTTTGTCTGTAATTCTTCGAGCCTACATGGCACCAGCATCTATATTTAAATTATAAAATTCTCGTGTTGGATTTGTGTTTATAGCTCTCTGTTGTGCTTCAAGAATATCTTCGTCTTGCGCAAATATGGAAGCTACACCATTTTTTAGTTCGGTGGTATTGCTTTGATCTTTAATATTGTAGTTTCTGCTAAAAGCCCAAAAATAATAGCAGGTTTGATTGGTTGAAGGTGTAATGGTGTTTAAAACATAACCATTTACACCTTGAGAACGGTCACCCTCTGGCGCACCAGTTCCGGCAATGGCAACCCCAACATCAATATTTACCGTACATGGTGCTTCAAATTTTATAATTTGCCAACGATCAACTAGATCATCATGTTTGATTATTTTATTTAATTGACCATGCCAAAATGGGGGAGGTTTTATACCCTTCATCCAACGAGTTACTGTAGCTGTATGTTCATCATAATGCACATCAAAAGGTGCTTCGGCTACATTTCTATCACCAATACTTCCAGCATGAACAAAAGTCTCATGCGTTAGGTCCATTAAATTATCCACTACTAATCTATAGTTGCATTTAACTTCTATCATTTTTCCATCACCTGCCCATTCTGGATCATTATTCCAATGCATATCTGGTATTTTACTGTTGTCTGCAACAGCAGGGTCACCCATCCAAACCCAAATAAAACGATGTTTCTCTACAGCAGGATATGAACGTACGCAAGCAGAAGGATTAATGGTTTCTTGAGAGGGCATATAGGTGCATTGTCCTTCGTTGTTAAATTCTAATCCATGATAACCACAAACAACTGTATCTCCTCGTAATTTTCCTTTGGATAACGGAAGTAGACGATGCCAACAAGCATCTTCTAAAACTACAGGAGTGCCATCATTTTTACGATAAAGTACTAAGGGTTTATTACAAATGGTTCTTGGTAATAACTCATGTTTTAATTCTACATCCCACGCTACTGCATACCAAGCATTCATCGGGAAAGATTCATTCATAGTGAATGTTGTGGTGTTTTTAGTCATTTTATTTAGTTTTAAGCTGTAGTTCTTAATAAAGTTTAAGAATAATTATTTATAATTTTTTCAACCCATTTTATACTATTCCCAATAGCATTTTCAGGTTGAAATAGTTCGTCTATATTATCTATTTCAGGGTGTGTTTCTATAATTATTTGTTTTAAATGTTTTCCTTCAGAAATAGCCTGTTTACATGCTTTTTTTACGGCTTCGTGGGCCGGCATTTTCCCAATTGATTTTGACAATTGTAAGGATACTATTTCAGCATAAATGAGTCCTTTTGTAATTTCAATATTCTGCAACATACGTTCTTTATTTACCTCTAAGTTGGTAATCACATCCACCGATTTTTCTAGAGAACCAGCGGTTAAATTCATTAATTGGGCGAGGGTCTCCCACTCTGAATGCCATAGCCCGGCAGAGCGTTCGTGCTCTTGCGGTAGGGCGCTGAGCATGGTACTTACCAAGCCAGGTGTTCGGGTCGCATTACTTAGGACCAAGGCACAACCTACTGGATTCCTTTTGTGGGGCATGGTACTGGAGCCTCCTTTCCCTTCAGCGGCCCCTTCAAAGACTTCGCCTATTTCGGTTTGCATTAAAAGAGAGATGTCTTTAGCAATTTTCCCTAATGAACCCGATAAAACTCCTAAAAAAGCTGCGAATTCTGATAAACTGTCACGTTGCGATTGCCATGGAAACGATACCTCTAATTTTAAGTTTTTGGCAAATGCCTCTTGTACAGCTTCTGTAATATTTGCATTTCCACTTCCCACTGCTCCGCCTAGTTGAATGCAATAGAGTCGTTTTTTTATCTCGGAAAGCCTACTTTTAGTTCGGGATATGCTTTGCAGCCATCCTGCTGTTTTTATGCCAAAGGTTAAAGGTTTGGCTTGTTGTAAAAGGGTTCGGCCTATCATGAGGGTTTTTACATGAGTTTTGGTCATGCTAACCAATACTTTTTCCAACGAATTTAATTTGTTTTCTAGCCAAATTACATATTCTTTAATTGTAAGAATAGTTGCTGTATCGATTATGTCTTGACTCGTTGCTCCTAGATGCACATATTTTGAAGCTTCAAAATCACGATTTTTAATCACCTTTGTTAATTGTCTTACTAAAGGAATGGCAACATTACCCCCTAATACAACCTCATTTTTTAAGGAAATGGTATCAATAGCATCTACTCTGCAACAATCTGATATTATTTTAGCAGCTGTTTGTGGGATAATCCCTACCTCTGCTTGGGCATTTGCTAAGGATGCCTCTACCCGTAATAGTTTTGCTACGGCTTCCTGATCTGAAAACAGATCGGTTAATTCATTGGTATAAAAGGTTTCGGAATATAAGGACATCTGGTAATTCGTGTTTTAAACTTTAAAAAATACGGTTTCGTTATCGCCCTGCATATGAATATTAAATTCATAGCTACTCCCTTTTTGTTGAGCAATTAAGGTTTTTCTGCGGTCTTCTGGAATACTAGTAAGAACTTCGTCGGTTGTGTTTAATTGAGTTTCATCTGAAAAGTAAATTCTTGTATACGAATGGAGGAGCTGGCCACGCATAAACAGAATCACATTGATATATGGGGCCGCTCCGTTAATTCCTTTTGGTTTGACCGTTGTAAAGGTAAATGAATTTCCATCCTCGGTCCCTGTTCCATAGCGGCCAAAGAGTTGTTGCTCACCATCGTCTTGCCATAATTCAATCATAGCGTCTTCTATGGAAACACCTTCGCCGTCATAGATAGTTCCTTTTATTTGAATGTGCTCTGATACTTCCTTTGTGTCTACCATCTGACCATTTACTAATGATGGAAAATCATAGCCATATTGACTAGGTGTTAAACCATAGGCGAAAAAAGGGCCAATGGTTTGAGAAGGGGTTTGTCTTTTTGAGATGTCTTTTTTGTTCATAATCATTGGTTTTCAAATGGGGTTGCCTTGTGGCCTCTCAAAACAATATCGAAACGATATCCTAACGCAAAATCGGGCTCTGTGACATTTAAATCAAAGTCAGAGATCAACAATTCTCTTCCTTTAGGAGGCACTGCGTTAAATATGGGGTCAAAGGGGAATAAGGGATCATTAGGGAAATACATTTGTGTAATCAAACGGCTAGAGATCGCAGTACCGAATAAGGATAAATGGATATGGGCTGGCCGCCACGCATTGTGATGGTTCCCCCAAGGGTATGCCCCCGGTTTGATAGTATAAAACTTATAATTTCCCATTTTGTCGGTAAGGCAACGTCCTGTGCCTAAAAAATTAGGATCTAAAGGGGCGTTGTGTTGATCTACTTTATGGACATATCTACCGGCAGAATTGGCCTGCCAAATTTCAATCAGGGTGTTTGGAATGGGATGTCCTTTTTCATTGGTCACCTTGCCATGAACGACTATACGTTCTCCAATAGGCTCTCCTTTTTTAATGGAGTTTTTGGTGAGATCATGATCCAAGGCACCTAGACTATAGTCATTAAAAAGCGGTCCCGTTGTTTGTGACAAAGACTCCTTTTGAATTAGTAAGGGCTTTGTTGGGGCCCTTAAGAGAGTAGATTTATAAGTGGTGTCTAAATAGGGTGGATGAACTTCTTCATCAAAACCAATGTGTTTGCCTATACTCATAATGCACAGTTTTAAAATTAAACTAATTTACTGATGAAGGGGCAGTAGGTATTGGATAAATTAAAAATTATATTGTACAAAATAAACTTAAATAATTTAAATAGAAATTATTTTTTAAATATATTTAAATTAATTTGCTGTAAATTAGATGTTTAAATTTATTTTCAAAATATATATTTCTTGTTAAAAATACACATTTATGAATGATATATTACGATACAGAGGACTTTATGGAGACCAGCAGATGCCCTTTGTTCCCGACTTCATTCATATGGAACCTTTACAAGAACGCAGTAAAATATTTGCCTGGGAAATAAAAGAACACTTCCACACGGACTTAATTCAATTGTTCATTATTGAATCTAGTTGTGGTCTTGTGTTTTCAGATGGGCAGCAAATCCAGCTCAATGCCCCTTGCTTGGTCACTATACCGGCTAATGTGTTGCACGGGTTTCAATTTGAGCCAGAGATAACAGGTCATGTTATTACACTATCGACCTCTTACTTTGCATCGCTCTTTAAAGATAATTCTTATTTAAACGAAAAAACAAACCTTACTTACACTCCGTTTGAAGAAGCACCCGAACTATTTGAAGAAATTTGTTATTTAAAATCTAAAATACAACGGGAGATCGTGACAGAAACTCCAGAAAAAATCACTGCGATTAAATACTATTTAGGGTTACTATACCTACAATTGCACCGCAAGAAGTTTACCAATATGACCAATGCTTTAGTTTTAAATAATAGAAGCTTAAAGTATTACCAACAGTTTCAAGACTTGATTCGAGAAAATGCACAAAATCAGCTTACTATAAAAGATTTTGCCCAAAAGATTGGGATTACACAAACGCACCTTAATCGTGTTTGCAAAAAGGTTGCCGAGAAATCTGCATTAAAAGTGGTACAAGACTTCATAATAAACGAAGCAAAGAAATACCTTTTGAGCACTTCTTATTCTGTGTCAGAGGTTGCTTTTTTTCTCAACTTCAATGACCCTGCCTATTTTAACCGGCTTTTTAAAAAAAGAGTGGGGGTTTCCCCTGGTGAATTTCGTAAGGGATATTAATCTGTGTTCTCTCTACAAATTTGACGCTAACTAGTGATAAATTAGTAAGCGATTAGTTGGGATAATGAATCTTATATCTCATAATATCTGCTGAAATTAGTATAAAAAGTTCATTTTGAATATTTTTAGCTTACTTTTGAGTGAAAATTCACTTTATATATTAGCAGCTTTGTAGGGATTAAGATTATTCTAAATTAAGGTTTTAAAATATTAATTATGTCAAATCAAATTTATATCATCTCGGCTGTTAGGACACCTATGGGTGCTTTTGGTGGAGCCTTGGCTAAAGTTTCAGCTACTGACCTAGGGGCAGTCGCTATTGAACAAGCGGTTAAAAAAGCCCAAATAGATAAGGATAAAATAGAAACTATAGTAATGGGCAATGTACTTTCGGCAAACTTAGGGCAAGCCCCCGCTAGACAAGCTTCTATGGCTGCCGGTTTACCAGAAAATGTTTGTGCAACGACCATAAACAAAGTATGTGCATCGGGCATGAAAGCGATTAGTGTTATTTTTAATGATATTAAATTAAAAAACTATGATGTGGGTATAGCAGGTGGTATGGAAAACATGAGTTTAGTTCCCCATTACATTTCTAATTCAAGAACTGGAATGAGTTTTGGTCACTCTACTTTAATTGATGGTATGCTCAAGGATGGTCTTACCGATGTTTACAATCAAACCTCCATGGGTGTATCGGGAGATAAGACCGCAGATAAGTATCAGATAACAAGAGAACAACAAGATGAGTATGCCATTCAGTCCTATGTAAGAAGTAAAGAGGCTTGGGATATGGGAGCTTTTGAAGATGAGATAGCTCCAGTTCGTGTCCCCCAAAGAAAAGGTGACCCTGTGCTTGTGTCAGAAGATGAGACTTATAAACAAGCCAATTTTGAAAAAATGAAGCTTTTAAGACCAGCTTTTTCTGAAGATGGAACTGTGACAGCTGCTAACGCTAGTTCTATTAATGATGGAGCAAGTGCGTTAGTGGTGGCTAGTGAATCCTTTGTAGAGAACGAGAATATTATGCCAATGGCTAAAATCATAGCCTATGCTGAAGCGGAACAAGACCCAACATTTTTTACAACTACTCCCATTTTAGCTACCAAAAAAGTTTTGGAAAAAGCCAATCTCACACTTTCTGACATCGACTTTTTTGAGGTCAATGAAGCGTTTGCAGTTGTCCCGTTAGCTTTTATGAATGAGCTTAAAATAGAGGATTCCAAAGTTAACGTTTTTGGAGGTGCAGTTTCATTAGGCCATCCACTAGGAAGTTCGGGTAGTAGAATCGTAGTTACGCTATTAAATGTTTTAAAAAATAAAAAGGCTAAATATGGTTTAGCTACTATATGCAACGGAGGTGGGGGAGCTAGTGCCCTAATCATAGAAAATTTAAGTCATGAATAAAAAAGTAAATAATATTGTAGAGGCTTTAAATGGCGTTCAAGATGGAATGACATTAATGCTCGGAGGGTTCGGTTTGTGTGGAATCCCTGAAAATGCCATTTCTCAATTGGTTAAACTCCAAGTTTCTGACCTTACTTGTATTTCTAATAATGCAGGTATAGA